>DATIQP010000023.1:0-22636 GCA_035470765.1 Polyangiaceae bacterium
CGAGTCCTTGCCCATCGTCCGCAACATCGACGGCATCGGCAAGAAGGTGGAGGTGCGCCGCTACCTCCGCGAGGTCGCCGTGTCCGACGAGCGAGCCGCTCGCGCGCTCGCCGAGGCGGGCCTGGTCGGCGATCTGATGCCGTTGCTCGTCGACATCGAGGTCACGGGCTCGGGCAGCGCCAAGATCTCCGAGGTCCTCACGGTGCTGTTCGCCGACGCCATCCCCGCGAAGGCCGTCCGCGTCGGCCTCGGACTGCAGACGGAGACCGGCCTCGCCTCCCCACTCGAGCTCGAAAGCCTCCGCTCCGTCCCCGTCCCCGTCCCCGTCCCCGTCCCCGACTCCGACTCCGAATCCGTCCCCGTCCCCGTCTCCGTCTCCGTCTCCGCCTCCGTCCCCGAGGCCTGATTGTAGTAGCGTGGTGGCGATGGACCGCATCCGCGTCGCCACCCTCAACATCTGGAACCGCATGGGCCCGTGGGAAGAGCGGCTCGTCGCCATCCGCGAAGAGGTCGAGCGCATCCAGCCGGACATTCTCGGTCTGCAAGAGGTGCTCGTCCTTCCCGAGCACGGCTTCGATCAAGCGAAGGCCATCGCCGAAGGCTTCGGTTACCACATCGCGTTCGGCCGCGCGCCCGACGCGGCCTCCTACGGCATGGGCAACGCCGTGCTCTCGCGCTGGCCGATCGCGCGGACCCTCGTCTTCGGCCTTCCCGGCACCGACGAGCACCGGTGCCTCGTGCTCGCGGAGATCGACGCGCCGCTCGGCAAGGTCCGGTGCTTCTCCACCCACCTCAACTGGCGCTTCGACCAGTCCGACGTGCGGCAGCTCCAGGTGCAGTGCATCGCTCGCTTCGTCCGCGCCAACGCGCCGCTCGAAGACTACCCGCCGATCGTCGTCGGCGACTTCAACGCCGAGCCCGACTCGGACGAGATCCGCTTCATGCGCGGCCTCTCGGCGCTCGGCGACAGGAGCGTGCACTTCGCCGACGGCTTCGGCGTCGCGGGAGACGGTTCGCCCGGGGTGACGTTCTCCAAGAAGAACCCCTACGCCGCGCTGCTGCGCGAGCCGGATCGCCGCATCGACTACGTCTGGGTGCGCGGCGGGGACGATCGCTTCCGCGGCGAGCCGCTGAGCGCCCGCGTCTGCTTCGACCAGCCCGTGGGCGAGGCGTGGCCGAGCGACCACTTCGGCGTCGTCGCCGAGCTGCGGGTGTGACGCTCGCGATCCCGCACTACGCGCTCGCGATCCTCTGCGGCGTCTCCGGCGCGGCGGGGTTCATCGACGCCATCGCGGGCGGCGGCGGCCTGCTGACGGTCCCGGCGCTGATGAGCTTCGTGCCGTCGCCTCACCTCGCGCTCGGCACCAACAAGGGTCAATCCGTCTTCGGCGCGATCGCGTCGGCGGTCTCCTTCTGGCGGGCCGGCGGCCTCGACCGGCACCGCGCGCCCCTCGCGTTCGCGTGCGGCGCCGCGGGCGCCGTGCTGGGCGCGCTGCTGCAGCTCCGCGTCGACAACGAGCCGCTCAAGCCCATCGTCCTCGGGCTGCTGCTCTTCGCCGCCGCGCTCGTGGCGCTGCGGCCACTGCTCTTGCGCGGTCGGAAGCCGCACGAGACGAAGGCGCCGCGCGCGCGCCTCGCCGCCATTGCGCTATCCATGGGCGTGTACGACGGTTTCTTCGGGCCGGGCGTGGGCTCGCTCCTCATCGTGGCCTTCGTGGCATTCGCTGGCGACTCGATGACCCGCGCTTCCGGCAACGCGAAGGTCGTGAACCTCGCCTCCAACCTCACCTCGTTCTGCGTCTTCGCCGTCAAGGGCACGATCCTCTGGTCGGTCGCGCTGCCGATGGCGGCGTGCAACGCCCTCGGCGCATGGGCTGGCGCTCGCACCGCGATGAAGCGCGGCGACGCGTTCGTTCGCGTCGTCGTCTTAATGGTCGTGCTGGCGCTCGCCACGAAGCTCGGCTGGGATCTGTTCCGCCGAGTTTGATGATATGGGAGGAGGGTGGTGGAGGGAGAGCTGTCATTCGCGCTGACGTGGCAACGCAACGCCCAGCCGATCGGAGAGGCTGCGAGCAAGCTGCTGCGCTGGGTCAGCGGGCGAGTCGGCCGCACCATCGTCCCCCACGTCGCGCTCTCGTACGAGGAGCTGTTGCCGTCGTTCGAGAAGGAGCAGCTCGACTTCGCGTGGCTCCCGCCGATCGTCTTCCTCAAGCTGCGAGAGAAGGACCTCGCGCGCACGCTGCTCGTCAACCAGCGGCACGGCAGCAGCACCTTCTGCGCCGTGCTCGCGGTCCACTCGAGCAGCCGCCATTACGCGCTCGATCGTCTGCGCGGGGCGCGCGCGGCCTGGGTCGACCCGCACAGCGCGACGGGCTACGTCCTCCAGCGCATGGACCTGGCCGCGCGTCGCATCGATCCGCGCACCACCTTCTCCGAGGACCGCTTCCTCGGCTCCCACGACGCCGCGGCTCGCGCCGTCTACGAGGGACGAAGCGACGTGCTCGGCACGTTCGCGCTCTACGAGGGTGACCGGGTCGTCCGCGCGGGCTTCTCGTCGCAGGGCTCGCCCACGGAGTGGCGTGTCGTGCTCCGCGGGCGCGACGCTCCGTCCGACGTCCTCGCGGTGCACGCGAAGGTCGACCCCGCGCTCACGCAGGCCGTCCGCGATGCGCTCCTCGCCGCACCCGCAGACCCCGAGGCTTCCCCTCTCCTGCGGGAGGCGTTCCACGTGGACGAGTTCGGCGAGGCCGACGACGCGCGCTACGCGGCGCTCGCCGAGGCGATCGAGCGCGCGCACAAGGAAGGCCTGCTGCCCCACTTCTAGGGTTACGGGCTGATGAGCACTCCGTAGACCTCGAGCCAACGAGCGAGGCGACGGAGACGGCGGTCGCTTCCGGCGGCGATCTCGGAGCGGGCGCCGTCCAGCCGTTTCTGGAGGTCGAACGACGGCTGCACGTGGAGGAACACGGCGAGCTCGGCCGCGAGCCAGATCACGTCCACTTGCGAGCGCGTGATCGTTCCCTGGTTGCGCCTGCGCAACTCGTCGGCGTGCGCGAGCGCGCTGTTCGCCCAGCCCCCGGCCGCCTTGCCGTCTCCGCGCGCGGCGGCGTTGATCGCGAGGCGCGTCTCGTCGAGCGCCAGCGCGCGGAGGAACTCGTCGTGGTTCGTGCGCAGGAAGCGCTCCGCGAAGCGCGCGCGACGCTCCGCCAGCGCGGCCCCTTGCTCGTCCGACTGCCCGAGCGCGCCGTACGCGTTCGCGCGCAACCCGCCGGTGATGGCGCCGTACGTCGCGATCGTGTGGTCCTCGTCAGCGTGCGCCCAACTGAGCACCTTTCGCATGCCCGGGTCGCGCAGCGCCGGCTCGACCACCGCGAGATCCTCGAGCGCGCGCGCGGGCTTCCCCGCGCCGATCGCTGCTGCCGCCCGCGCGGCTCGCACGACGACGCGGTTCCGGCGCACCGCCGCGTCGTCGCGCGGCGACGGCTCGCCCAGCAGCGGGACGAGGGCGTCGTAGAGAGCGAAGGCTCGATCGAAGCGCCCGGCGGACAGGTTGTAGAGCGCCGCGCGGTCGAGCGCGAGCACGCGGTACGCGGCGAGCTCGGGCGAGCGCTCCGTCATGGCGAGCGCTTCGTCGGCGACGCGCGCGGCGTCGGCGTCGCGCCCAGCGTGGAGCTGCGAGCGCGCCTCGGCCATGCGCGTCGCGAGGCTCGCGGCGTCGTCGACGTACGGGAGCTCGTCGCGGCGTTTCAGATACGAGAGCGCCATCTGGTAGTTGCCCACGGAGGTGTGCAAGATGCCGAGCTGGCCGAGGAGCATGGCGCGCACGCGCACGTCCCTTCCCACGAGATCGAGCGCGAACAGGTCGTTCACGTTGGCCCGCATGGCGAGGGCCATGTCGCCGGTGCGCAGGAACCGCTGGTGCAGGATGGTGCCGTAGAGCGCCCGGACCATGCGCTTGTTCTCCAGCTCGGCCCACTGGCTGCGCAATGCCGCGCGCGCCGACGCGGCGCTGTCGTCGAAGGCCTTCCCCTGCAGCGACGGGAGCTCGAGGGAGATGAGGTACGCCTTGGCGAACGCGAGCGTCGGGGCGGTGTAGGCCTTGGCGTGCGCATCGTAGTCGGCCTGTACGGCCGCGGGCTTGTCCCCCGCGCGCACCCGCAGGTCGATCGACGCGACCACGCTCTCGAGCGAGTCGGTCTTGCTCGCGACGGCGTCGAAGTCGGCGCGCGCCTGGGGGATGCGCCCCGCGGCGGCGCGGCGATAGGCTCGCCCCGTGATCGCGCGCGCGTAGAGGCGCTCGGCGCGTAGATGCTCGAGCGTGCCAGGCGCGGTGTCGGCGAGGTACCGCTCGGCCACGGCCTCCGTCACCCTCTCGGCGCCCATCTGCGCCGCGCGCCGCACGGCGTCGAGCACCACCGCGCGCCGCCGGTCGGGCCGCGTTTGCCCTTGGTACAGCGCGACGATGGCGTCACGGACGGCGTTCGGCGGGTGGCCGTCGCGGATCGCGAGCACGGCGCGTGCGAGGTCGATCGCGAAGGCGAGCTCCGAGTCGTCGGGCGCCGTCTGCCGTTCGCGAGCGAGCTCGACGTCGGCCGCGTCGTATTCCAGGCCGCGCGTCATGGCACGAGCCGCGCTGCGGGCGTGGCCGAGTCGCTCGTCGGGATCGAGCGCTCTTAGCGTCGAGAGGTTCTTGCAGACCGCGACCAGAGCCGGGCGGTCGTCGAGCTCTCGATACAGGGCGTCCGCGCGGTCGTAGTAGAAGCGCAGCACGGAGCGCGGTGTGTCGTCGTCCACGGCCGCCAGCTCGAGCTCCGACCGCGCGCGCGTTTTGTCCCCCATCGTGTCCGCCAGCTCGCTCCGCACGACGTGCAGGAGCGTGACGGTCGCGCGGCTGTCGCCTGGCTCCTCGCGCAGGCCGTCGAGGCGCGCGCGCGCCTGGTCCTCGAAGCCCTCGTCGAGGTGCCCGAGCTCGCGTTGGCGCAGGGCGCGGCGTTGCGCGACGAGGGCGGCGAGGGGGCGCGCGAGCCCGGCCGTCCTCGCTTCGTCGCTCCGCGCGATGCGCTCGGCGTAGAACTCCGCCGCTCGAAACTCGTCACGACCGAGGTGCAGGCGAACGAGGTTCGCCATGATGAGCCGCCGGCCCCTGACGCTCTTCGAGCGCGCCAGCCAGTGGTGATAGAGCAGCTGCTGGTCGGCGGTCCTCGAAACGACCTCCAGCTCCAGCTTCAGTCGCTCGCTGTTCCACGCGCCAGGGACCTCTCCGTCGAGTGGGAGCGCATAGATGTCGAGGTTGCGCGCTCGGGTGCACGTCGCCACGAGCCGCTTCGTGGACGGCGCCGGGTACTGGCAGTTCCAGGAGGTATCGGTGAGCTGCTCCGGCACGCCGAGTCGCGGACCGCTCGTGAACCCGCCAAGGAACGTGACAGGGGCGCGGAAGAGCACGCCGTGGTCCTCGGCGTCGATGACGCCGTCGCGGTTCGAGTCGGTGAAGAACTGGACGAAGTAGAGGTAGCGGCCGTCGCGCGAGAAGACGGGCTGCGCGGTCCGTCCGGGGAGATCGATCTCGAGCGCCGCGGGCGCCTCCGGGCGACCGATGCGCACCGCCTCGAGGCGCTTCCCGGCGCGGGCGGCGAACGCGGGGCCCACGCGCGCGGTGGAGCGCTCCACCGGGACGAAGACGAGCCATCGCCCATCCGGCGACGCGGCGGGCGTGGTGAGGTTGCGATCGAACATCGGGCGCGCCGAGAGGCTCGACCCCACCGCGACCTCGAGCACCCGCAGGCCGCCCTCGATCGATGGCCGCACGACGGCGGCGATGCGCGCACGGTCGATCCACTCCGCCTCCAGGGCCGGCACCGAGCCGCTCAGGCAGCGCCGATCGCCGCCGTCGGGCAGGTCGCGCACGCAGAGCTGACCGCCGATGCCATCACGGAACGACACGTAGAGGATCGACTTCCCGTCGGGCGCGATGCGAGGCCACGTCACGTCGGCGCTCTCGTCGAAGAGGCGCCGAATGCGGCCGCCGTCCAGGTCTTGCGCGAAGAGCTCGTGCGTGGTGTTGCGCGTCGACACGAAGTAGAGCGTCTTGCCGTCGGGCGCGAGCTGCCCGAGGAGCTGGTCGGCGATGCCCGCGGTGAGACGGTCGGGCCGGCGGAGGCCGACCTCGGACTCGTCGTCCTGCGCCGTCGCTCGAGCGGCGGACGTCCAGACAGCGATGGCTAGCGCGAGGACGACGAGCCGGCGAGCCATCAGCATGACTTGGCCTCCCACTTCCCGTCGTCCCCTTCCATCCACCCGCCGCACACGACGCCGCTGGCATGCGTCTTCCGCCAGCGACTGCGCACCTCCTCGAGCGAGAGCTCTGGGCGTTGCTCGTGCATCCACCGCCATAGCTGCGTCCGCGCGAGGTTGACCCGGTCGACGAGCTTGACGACCTCGTCGCGCTCGACCGCGCCGCGGCAGACGTTGGCGGTATCGGCGAGCAGGCCGTTTCGGCCCTCGCCGACGCAGTGTCGCTGCAGCAGATCGTCGACGCGGTCCGCGTCGGTCATCTCCGTTTGGTCGATCAGCCTCGCCGAGCCCATCCCGAGGGTCTCGAGCTGGTCCGGGGTCAGGGGCACCGGGCGCGGCGCGATCGCTGCCTGCGCGAGCTTCTTCTCGAGCGCCGGGAAGGAGCCTCCGGCCTGCTGCTCCAGCGCGGTGGCGCGGTCGACCATCACAATCTCGGGCGGTTTGATGCAGCCGACGGCGGCTACGGCGCCGACGAACAGGAGCACGCGTCGCATCATCGTCTTCCTTTCGATCTGGACCATGCCTTGAGCATCCGTTCCATGAGCGGGCCCATCGGGATCCCCCGGACGTCGTCGACGCTGAAGAGCGACGCCAGGCCGCCCAGCTGGACGTGGGCGTTCGCGAATCCGTGGCGGAACGCGACGCTCGCGCGCGACGGATAGCCGAGCGAGAGCGCGCTGCGGATGCGGTTGACCGAGGCGTTGGTGTGCGTCGGATCCACGAGGTCGAGCAGGTCGATGAAGTGCCGCTTGCCGATGCGCAGGATCTCGCCGCGCCCGTCCAGGCTGCGGTCCTCCGCGGAAACGACGAAGGCTGCGTTGCCGTCGAACGGCTCGTCGTGCGACGACCGCACGCCGCTCGCCCGCACGTGCAGCTCGAGCGTCGACTTTTCGCCGTTGTAGTCCAGCACGCCTTGCCCGGTCACCCACCCGCCGCGGACGCCCATCTCGAGCTGCTCGAGCGCCACGATGTTGTCATCGATCTGGAGGTTCGCGGTGAGCGGCGCGATCGACACGTACGGCGTCGTGATGCGGCTCGCCGTGAGGAAGCTCTTCCGGCTGAGCAGTGGGTGCTGATCCACGAACCGCAACAGCGCGAACGGGCTCGACTGGGGGCGGCGCAGCAGGGTCACGGTCCCGGCTGCCGCGCGAACCTCGAGCTCGATCGGGACCTCGCCGTCGGCGGACTCGATGGCGATTCCCACTCGCGGCAGGCGGAGATCAACATCGTCGAAGCGCAGGTTGGTCTGCGTTCGGAACACGACGAGGTCGCTGGACTCCACGCGCGCCGTCACCGACGCCCGGCCGCGACCGGCGAGGTCGGCGGAGCTCGTCGACAGGCGCGCCACGTCTTGCTCCAGCGCGCCCTCGAGCGTGAGCTTGCGGCGCCGCCCGCTCAGGTCGAGGTCCCCGGCGACAGAGACCCTCGTCCCGCCTGCGGCGTTGACGACGCGCAGCTCGCCGAGGCGCACGACGCCCGCGTGGTCGCGGCGCACCGAGAAATCCGAAGACACGTCGCCGACCGGGTAGGTCGGAACGAAGTTCTGGCTAGCGGTGGTCAGCACGACGTGGTCGGCCACGTCCGCGTCCGGGTTGCGGAGATCACCGACCACGGTGGCCGAGAGATGGTCGGAGATGCCCGCGGCATCGAGCACGTGAGGCCCCACCGCGAGGTGCACGCTGCCGACGTCGAGGTGGCCCGCGACCGTCCGCCTGCCGCCCTCCACACCGAAATCCCCGTGCCAGGCGAGCTTCGGTACCGCCACGAGGACGGCGCGCCGGGCGTAGCGGAAGCGCTCGACACGGACGTCGATCGTCCCCGTCACGGCCGCGGTCACGGCCGGGCTCGGCGCGAAGCGCGCCGTACCGTCGGGCTCGACGTCCGTGAGCACACCGAGGAGCTCGCCCTTGGCGGCGACGCCGACCTCGAGGGCGGAGAGATCGACGTTCTCGAGACCGTGTATGCCGGCCAGCAGCGGCGCCAGCGACGCGACCTCGGAGGCGCTTCCTTCCAGATCGTACGCGAGGGCGTGGCGTGCCCGATCGAACGACGACGCGACGGTGAGGCCCCCTTTCGCGCGGCCGTCGATGCCGACGACCAGGCGCAGCGCGGGCTGCGCGCGATCGATCTTCGCCGAGAGCGTCAGGTGCTCATCGGCCGTGCCGCCCTTGGGGCTCGACAGCGCCCGCGCGCGGAGGTCGAGGTCGACGTCCTGGCGCATCGCCGTCCCGCGGGAGTCGAGGGTGACGGCCAGCGCGCGCGCCGAGATGGCTCCGTAGGCGGGTTGGTCGAGGTCCAGCTTGGTGTGCTGACGGAGCTCGGGGAGCGCGGACGAGATGCGCTCGACGCGGCCCTTCGACTCGATCGCCAACCCCATGCGTCGCAGCGGGATCATCGCGAGCGCGGCGGCCGGCAGCACCCGCCGCAAGGGCTCGAGCGTTGCGGCGTGCGCGTGCAGCTCGTAGTCGACCGCGTCGGGCTCCTTGCCGGCGTCGATGGCGGCCTTCGCGTCTCCGAGGGAAATCTCGACGTGCGCGGTCCCCGTGCTGGCGAAGGGTCGTCCGAGGTCGGGCATCGCGTTCGTCAGGTCCACGGCGACGCGCGCCGCCGCATCGGCGAGCGTCTCACGGGCTCGCCCAGAAATCTGAAGACGCGCCGCGGTCACTTCGGCGTTCGCGGCGTACGGCGCGGGCCCCGAGAGCGGGAGGTGACCGTGCAACGCCAGCGTGCTCGCGAGGGCGCGGGACGAGTCGTCACCCGCGGAGACGGACGCGATCTCGCCCGTGAGCGCGAGGTCGCCTCGCGTGGCGAGCGGATCGGCGAGGTCGACGTGCACGTCCCCGAAGTGGAGCGCGACGTGGCCGTCTCGCGCCTCCGCCGCGAACGAGCCGGACGTCTGCAACGAGGCGAAGCGAAGCTCCACGCTCCCGTCGAACGCGCCGGCGGTGCTTCCCCGCCCGTCGATCTGGATCTCCACGCCGCCCGTCCTGGTCTCACCCCGAGTCGACGCCAGGGCCACTCCGTCGAGCGCCACCGAGCCATGAACCGCCGCGTTCGCCGTCGGGTCGGGGAGCATGTGGAGGCCCAGTGCGCCGGTCTGCACACGCAGCGAGCCCCCGTCCTCGAGCGCCAGCCGGAGGTCCGCGACGTCACCCTCGACCTCGATCGCGCCGCCTTCGTTCAGACGGGGCGGTGCGGCGAGAACTGCCTCGACGATGCGATAGCGAACGTGGGCGCGCTCGGCGTGGACGGGAACGAGCCCGGCGGGGAGCAGAGCGAGGAGCCCCGCAGCGTCCACGTCGCCGACCGCGCAGTGCACGATGGGAGGGCCTTGGTCCGGGATGGTGGCGAGCCCGACGTCCGCGCGGCCGGTGCCGTCGGCGATCTCGGCGTCGACCATCACGTCGGTCCGGGACGCCGGAACGTCGAAGCGAGCGCGCCCTGCGGCTCGGAGGGCGCGCGCGACGCCTGCGCCCGGGACGAAATTCTGATCGACGACGTGCAGGTCGAGCGCGAGGGCGAGGTCCGACGACGTCGCGGCGGCGAGCGCCCAGAACCGCGCGTGGGCGCTGCCCTCGGCGCCCAGGCTGCCTTGGCGCTCCACGTCGAGCGCGAGCTGAGCCGCATCCGAGCCCAGCCACAAACGAGCCCCTCCTCCGCGCTCGGCCGGCTCGGCGTGCATCTCCAGCGCGAAGCCGCGCACCGTCGTGCGCTCGACCACCGCGCCGTGCACCGTGTTCACGAGCGTGACGGAGAGGCGCTGGACGTCGACGTCACCGACCGGCAGCGGCGAGCCGAGCAACGACTCGGCCTGGCGCGAGAGCGGAGCGGAAGGCCCCGGGAAGAGCGCATCGAGCGACGTGCGCCCCTTCTCGTCGACCGCGACGGTCAGGGCGACGTCGGTGAGATCGAGGCGCGCAACGCGGATCTCTTCGGTGAGGAGGGAGCGCAGAGACCAGCGCGCCGCGACGTGCCCGATGCGCGCGAGCTCCGGCGCCGCGCCACGCACCTCCAGAGGCGAGGACACGACGAGGTCGTCCACGTCGATCCCCGACGACAAGGCGAGGCGCACCGAGCCGTAGTCGACGGCGACTCCGACCTGCTTTGCCACGAGCGCCTGGACGCGTCGCTTGACCCACGGTTGGTCCAGGTTGTGGAGCAGGACATAGACGGCGACGACCGCAAGCCCGGCGAGCAAGCCCAGCCATTTCAGGAGCGGCGTGCCCCACCGGCGCACGCGCCGTCGCGCTCGCTCGCGAGGCTGATGCGTCGTCATGCGCAAGGAGGCATGCAAAATGCGAACACATCGGACACACCCCGGCCCAGCCGTGGATGAGCCTTCGGTGACCTACACCTCGCAGATGCGGATCGAGACCACGGACACGCCGCCGCGCGCGCGGACCGCGACGCTCAGGAGGTCCGCGTCCGACGAGGGCTTCCACACGACCTCGCGCCCGTCGCCGTCGACGTCGCCCTCCGCCTGCCAGCGCGTGCCGATCGCCGACGGTCCGCCGACGAGCGTGACGCGCACCACGTCGCCCTCGCGCACCGCGCTGAGCCGCACGTCCGGAGGATCGAAGAGCGGCACGTCGTCGGAACGTACGGCGCGCCTCGGAGCGGTGTCGCGCCAGTGGTCCGTCGGACGGTGATCGTCGTCGAGCAACCCGACGCCCGCGTCCGGAGGAGGAGGATCGACGACCGTCGCGTCGGCGTCGGCGTCCGTGCCCGCGTCAGTCGGCTGCGCGTCGAGGCCCGAGTCCTGCGGGACGGGGTCGCTGACTGTCCAGTCCTGCCCGGCGTCGCTCGGCGCGGGGTCGACCGTGGTCGTGCCGCAGCCCGACGCGAACGTGGCCGTCCCCATCCCCACCACCGCCGCGAGGCCGAGCGTCTCGGCGAGGCGCGCGATCGGCTGCGGCAGCTTGCGGGGGACGGCGCGGGCGCGGGCGCGCGCCGCGAGCTCCTCGATGTCGCCGATGACGGCGTCGAGGCGCGCGTGCCAGACGCGGTCCGCGGCGGCGATCTCCAGGCCGAGCAACGCCGTCTCACGCTCGATGCGGTCGCGATCGTCGAGGTCGGCGCGCTCGACGAGCGTGATGGCCTTCTCGAGCCAGTCCGCGGTGTCGGCGCTGATCGCGCGCGTGAGCTCGGCGGCGCGGCGCTCGAGCGTGGGAACGCGCGCGTCGTCGGCGTGGAAGTGTGCCACCACCTTCGCGACGTAGCCGAGGCCCATCGTTCGGTTGGCCACGCCGGCCGACGCGAAGTTGCGGTTGCGGAACACCGACGCGCAGATCCGGAAGAGCAGCTCCGCGCGGTCGTCCGAGAGCCGGTAGTCCCACCCGAGGACGCTGCCGCGCAGCCGACCCTCGCGCTCCAGGCGGCGGTACAGCGGCGTCCCGTGGTAGGGCTCGGCGCGGCAGAAGTTGACCGGGTGAGAAGCGTGCTCGCGCATGAACGCGACGTTCTCGCGAACGTCGTCGAGCGTCGTGTCGGGCTCGAACAAGAGCAGGTTGTAGCAGGTGAAGATGCCCGCTTCGCGGCACGCGGCGAGTGCCTGGCGGATCGACGCCGCCTGTTTTGCGCGACCGAGGTGCTCGGCGCCGGAGGCCGACGCGTTCTCGACGCCGACGTAAAGCCGAATGATGCCCCACCGCGCGAGGTCCTTCGCGAGGGCCGCGTCGATGCAGTCCGGGCGAGCCTTGCCGATGATCGCCGCGCGGCCGACGCCGAGCTCGTCGAGCGCTGCGCGGAGAGCCCCGACGCGCTCGCGCGTGGCCTCCGGCCGCGGCAAGAGGAAGTTGTCGTCGTGGAAGCAGAAGATCCCCGCGCCGCCGGCCGCGTGCCAGAGGACGGCCATCTCCTCGGCGACCGATCGCGCGCTCCGCAGCCGGACGATCTTGCCGCCGCCCGCGGTCGCCTGGCCGTCGCGATAGAACGACGTGATCGAGCAGTACGTGCAGGCGCCCCAGCAGCCGCGACCGCCCAGGATCGGGATGAACGGCACGCCGGCGTGCACCGCGTGCCGGCGGTAACGCTTCGCCGCGGGCAGCGAGTCGAGGTCCTCGTCGCCGCGGCGCGGCGGGGTGCGGCGCGGGCCGAGCGGGGACGGCACCGCGAGCCCGGGGACGTCGCGGAGCGGCAGGCCTTGCTCGAGCGCGGCGAGCAGATCGACGAGCGTCCGCTCGCCGTCGTTCAGCGCGACGCTGTCGAAGGGCGTCTGCCCGGCGAGCACCTGCTGCCACGCCATCGTCGGGAACTGCCCTCCGCACGTGAGGTGGCCGCGGTAGCCCTTCGCCCGGAGGCGCGTGCCGAGACGCAGGAACTCGCTCGAGCGGTGCTGGAACTGAATGCTCAGCCCGACCGCACCCGGCGCGGAGCGAGCGACGCGCTCGGCGACGGCGTCCACCTGGGACGCCTCGTCGAAGGCGACGACCTCCACACGATGGCCGGCCCGCGAAGCGGCCGCGCTCAGCATGCACACCGCGAGGTTCTCCTCGAAATCCGCCCCGACGAGCACGACGTGCATGGATCCCTCCGTGGTCCGAATCGTGACCACAGGGGCCGGTGCGCTGCTTGACCTAGATCACTTCAGGGGGCGCTGGGTGCGCGCGACCGGGCCGCGAGGCGGGCGCGCGCGGGCGACGTCGGAGTCGCCCAGCATCGCGATGGCCCTGCAGACACTCTCGTCCTTGCACGGCCCCACGTGCCCGCCGTGGGCCGGCCAGGCAAACTGCGCGGCCTTGTCGACCCACTGCGAGTCGCGCACGTCCGGCCCACGCCACGAAGGCGGCGAGTGCGGGAGCCTGGCCTCGCGCTCGTCCCCGACCTCGTCGTCGTGGAACGGATAGGGCAAGAGCGGCTTGAGCCCGATGCGCTGCACGGGCGAGCCGTCGGGCAGCGAGAAGAGGAGCGTCGTCACGCGCAGCAGCCCCGCGTGCGCGTCGTCGTCGAGGTACTCCTGGGCGCAGCCCTTGCCGTACGTCGGCGCGCCCACGGTGGGTCCGCGCCGGTACGCGGCGAGGGCCCCGGCGAGCATCTCGGCCGCGCTCGCGGTCCCGCCGTCGACGAGGGTCGCGACGGGCCCGGTCCACTGCGCGTCCGGCGACGGCGCGGGTGCGCTGTCGGTCTCGATCGACCCGTCGCGGTGCCTCATCGGGAACAGGCGCGCGCCCGGCAAGAAGGCGCCGAGCACGTCGATGGCGCCCTCGGTCGCGCCGCCTCCGTTGCCTCGCAGGTCGAGCACGAGGCCGGCGAGCCTGGGCGAACGCACGCGCGCGAGCGCCCTCGTGAACAGCTCGCCGAGGTCGTCGTAGATGTCGGTCATCGTCACGACCGCGACCTCGCCGCGACCGTACGGAACTCGTTCCTCCGCGAGCTCGAAGGGGTGCGGAGACGCGCCGGCGGGCCCGGGCGCGCTCGCGTCGATCCGCACCACGCGCGGCACGCGCTCCCCCGCGCGCAGCACCGTCGCGTCCACCGCGTCGGGCCCGTCGGCCGCCGTCAGCGCGAGCTCGTCGAGCTGCTCCACGGACATACCCGCGAGCTGGAGCGTGTCGACCTCGAGCACGACGTCGCCGGTGGCGAGCGGCGGCAGCGGGCCCTCGTCGACGCGCACGCCGAGCATGGTCCGCGTGGCACGGGCCCACAGGCGCGTCGGCGCGTCCTTGGTGAGATCCACGTCGTGCACCGTCGCCTCTTCGCCGTACGGAGCCCACGCTCCGTGGCCGTCCGTCTGCTCCACCCAGGCTCGCACCGCGGCCGCCAGCACGACCTTGCCCCACTCTTCGTCGCTCAGCGAGGGGAAGTACCGATCACGTGCAGCTTGCACGTATGTCGCGAGCTCTCCGCCGTACGCGCGCTCGATCGCGCCTGCGCGATCGGCCAGGTCGTCGGCCAGCGCGGCAGCGCCCCCGGCCGGCGCGCCCTGCCCTTCGTCGAAATCCACGGCCGACGTCATGGCGCGCTCGCTGTCGATCGCGGCAGGAGCCTTGCGACGCACGTCCCAGCGCGCGCGGAGCGAGTCGACCCATGCGTGCAGCTTGCGGCCGATGCGCATGGCCGCGGGGCACGTCTTGCCGCGCTCGATCTCGCCCAGCAGCGGCGCGGCCTCGGCGTCCACGGCGGCGTAGGGGGGCGCATCGGGGGTGACGCTCCACAGGCCCTGCGGGTCGATCCAGTTCCTGGTCGCGTCGGCGAAGTCGGCCGGCCGGGGCGCGGCCACCGGGAAGGCCAGCGCGTCGCTGACCTCGCGAACGATGGTGGCGGCGTCCGCGCAGCTCAGCATCGGCAGCTTGCCCGTCGGCGGTCGCAGCAGCGGCCCCTGATCCTCGTCCTCCTCCGGGACCGAGCTCCCCGCATCGGCCTCGGCGGCGGCGGCGGCCACGCTGGAGGCCGGGGCGGGCGCCGCGACGCGCGCCGGGGCCGAGCGGTGGGTGGCATAGACGAACCCCGCCAGGGCGGCGGTGAAGCCCAGCACGCCGACGATGTGCGTCCGCTTCCGCATGAGAGAGGAAGGGTAGCAAGGGGGAGGTGGCTGGGCACAAGAAGTTGCCCGCGCGGCTCATCAGGGCCGGCCATTCCGCGCGCCCGGGCGGCGCCGCGGGCGAGGGGCGATCAGGCCACGTTCGACAGCGTCGGCTCGAAGTCGCGCAGCTTCTCGCGGAGCTTGAGGCACGCGCGCTGCTCGAGCTGCCGCACGCGCTCCTTGCTGACGCCGAGCATGTCGCCGAGCTCCTGCAGGGTGCGCGGCTCCTCGGCCATCAGGCGCTCGCGCACGATGAGCTTCTCGCGCTCGCTCAGGCCGCTCACGGCCTCGCGCACCGCGACGCGCGACTGCTCGGAGACCTCGTGTGCGTTGGCCTCGTCCTCCGGGGAGGGCTCGGTCGAGGCGAGGCGGTCCGCCACCGGCGTGTGGTCGTCGCGCCCGGCGTCGAGGCTCGCCTCGCGCGACTGGAGCAACGGGAGAAGCGTGCGGACTCGCTCGACGGACAGCCCGCTGGCCGCGCTGAGCCGTTCGGGATCGCTCTCGCGCGTGGTGCGGTAGGCGCGGAGCGCACGGCGCTCGGCCTTGGTCGTGCCGAGCCGGACGACGCGGTAGGCCCGGACCACGTACTCGCGGATCTCCGCGCGGATCCAGTACACGGCGTAGGTCGCCAGGCGACACTCCATCGTCGGATCGAATTTCGCGACCGCGCGCAACAGTCCGACGTTGCCTTGCTGGATCACGTCCTCCAGCGGAACGCCCCAGCGCCGATACTCGAGCGCGACGGCCACGACGAAGGGAAGGCACGCCTCGACGATGGCTCGACCCGAGGCCGGGTCGCCAGCCTGGTACTGGACGGCGAGCGCACGTTCGCGCTCTCGGCTCAGGGGCGCGAGGTGCGCAAGTCGTGCGCGGTAAGCTTGAAGCGAGCTGGCTTCGAACAAAGAGCTCATGGGGCCTCCGGGGCCTGGTCTCCCACCCCTCGCTGGCTCAGATGCATCGACAGTACCAACCGTCGCGCCATGGAATGTCCCCGGGTTTTCGTGGCAACGCGGTTTCGTTTTGCGAAAAAAGTACCGGCACCCTTCCAAGCGCGCACCGTTTTCGCGTTTGGACTCGTGGCGTTTTGGGGCACCGCGCGAACGCGCCGATCGGGCGTGCAAAAACCACGCGGGATTGACCGACCCGCGGCCAGGGTCAACGCTTCGCTCATGATCCTCCTGCGGCTGCTGTGGTTCGTCATCCGGCTCGCGTTCCTTCCGTGGGTCGCGTTGATCATCTGGCTCCGGCGCCGCGTGCGCCCCGGCTCGTTCGTGATGGTCGAGGTGGACGGGTTCGTGAGCGACTTCCCCGCCCCGCGGCGAGCGCCGTTCCTCTTGTCCGGGCTCAAGCCGCTGTCGGTCGCCTCGCTCCACGAGCTCGCCGACGTCCTCCCCAAGGAGCCCCGGGTGCGCGGAGTATTCGTGGTCCTGCGCGGTTTTCGCGCCGGGATGGCGACGGCCACCTCGGTGCGGCGGGCGCTCCTGCGCCTGCGCGAGGGCGGGCGGGAGGTCGTCGCGTACCTGCCCCAAGGGGGCGACACGAAGGACCTCTACATCGCCAGCGCCGCGAGCCGCGTCTACGCCGCCCCGCACGCGACGCTCGCTCCCGTCGGCTTCGCTTCGAGCGCGCGCTACGCGAAGCGGGCGCTCGACAAGGTGGGCATCGAGGCTCAGCGTCTCGCCGCCGGCGCGTACAAGAGCGCGGGCGAGACGCTGGATCGCGACAGCATGAGCGAGGGGCAGCGCGAGCAGATCGACGCCGTGCTCGACGGTTTCTACGGCGAGCTGGTCGCGGCGCTCGCGTCGGGCCGGCGGGTGGACGAGGCGCGCGCGAAGGCGCTCATCGACGGCGCGCCGTACCAGCCGGCCGCGGCCGTCGAGGCTGGCCTGGTGGACGGCGTGGCGTACGAGGACGAGCTGCCCTCGCTGCTCGGCACGCGCGAGCGTCCAGCGCCCGTCGTGCGCATGGAGCGCTTCCTCCGCGCGCGCCGTGCGCGCCTGCTGCCTACCTTGCGCAGGCCCCCGGTGCTGGCCGTCCTTCCGCTGCACGGCGCGATCATGAGCGGCACCGGCGCGCTCGCCATGGACGAGCGCTTCGTGGGGGCCGTGCGGACCCTCCGGATGTCGCGGCGGGTGCGCGGCGTGCTGCTCCACGTCGACTCCCCCGGCGGAGGGGCCCTCGCGTCGGACCGCATCCACCACGAGCTCGTGCAGCTCGCCCGGGAGAAGCCGGTCGTGGCGTGCTTCGCCAACGTCGCCGCGAGCGGCGGCTACTACGCCGCGGCCGCCGCGCACCACATCGTCGCCGAGCCGACGACCATCACGGGCTCCATCGGCGTCGTGGCCGCGCGCCTCGTCATCGAGCCGTTGCTCTCGCGACTCGGCATCGTGACCGAGACCCTCAAGCGCGGCGCGCGCGCCGCCCTGCTCGATCCGCTGCACCCCATCGACACCGACGAGCGCAAGGTGCTCGAGGGCGAGGTGCAGAGCTTCTACGACGCGTTCGTGGACGTCGTCGCGACCGGCCGCAAGCGCTCGCGCGAGCAGATCCACGCGGTCGCGCAAGGCCGCGTGTGGACCGGCAAGGACGCGGCCGACCGAGGGCTGGTCGACGAGCTCGGCGACGCGCGCACGGCCGTCGACGCGCTGCGCTCCCGCGTCGGTCCTGCGGCGGCGCGCATGCCGCTGATGATGACGAGGCTGCCCCTGGCGAAGGTGCCGCCACTCGCGCCCGCCCGCGAGCCGAGCCTGCTCGCGACCGTGCTGGAGCTGCTCGACCTCGACCTGTCGTCTCTCTCGCTGGCGCGCTCGGGCGAGCGGGTGCTCGCCTTCAGCTGGCTCGCGGAGAAGCTGCGCTGAAGCAGAAGTCACCAAAACCGACCGAGTCTTGACCGAGAGCTGGCGTCGACATGCGGCGGCGAGACGCCGCGGCCGGGCCGCCGCGTTGCGGCGTCAGGCCGGCTGGAAGGCAAGAAGTCCGGCGGCTTGGGCAGGCCTACACGGCACGTGCCGGCCCCGCCGGAGACTTCACGCTGCCGCTTGTTGTCGACCCGCGTGGCGCAAGACCATCAACTCGAGTGGTCTGCCGAGTAGCGGCTTCGTCACTCGCCGAGCAGCTTGTTCATCGAGGCCTCGTCGGCCGGGGTGAACGGGTACTGCTCGAAGTCGCTGCTCGCGACCCACTTGAACGCGTTGACGTTGCGGACTTCGAGCTTCTCGCTCAGGAGGCGACACTCGTACAGGAAGAGGTCCACCGTGTAATGCTCGTAGGGGTGGCTGACGAACGAGATCAGCTTGCCGCACTCGATGTCGGCCCCGAGCCGGTGGAGCAGCTCGCGCTTGAGGGCCTGGACGTCCGTCTCGCCCGGTTCGACCTTCCCGCCCGGGAACTCCCACATCAAAGGCAGCACGGCGGTGGGCCGGCGCTGCGTGATGAGGTAGCACCCGTCGCGCTCGACCACGGCCGCCACGACGCGGATGGTGCGGCTCGCAGCCATCTCACTCACATCGAGATGCGGAAGAGCTGCTGGCCCATCAGCAGCACGTCGCCGCTGTGGACCTCGGTCTCCTCACGCAAGCGAATGAACGTGCCGTTCGAGCTCCCGAGATCCGTCAGCGTGATGCGCCCCCCGTCGTAGGCGATGTGGCAGTGCAGGCCCGAGACGTAGCCGTCCTCCGGGAAGAGCACGTCGCCGCGCTCGCGGCCGATGTGGATGCCGCTCTCGGGGATCGGGAAGGCGTTGCCCGTCGTCTCGCGGCCGATGACCAGGGCGATGCGGCCGATATAGCCCTTCGAGGGCGCGCCGAGCCGCTCGACGCCGTCGGGTGACGGGCTCGGCGACTCGATCGACTCGAACTTTACGATCTCCTGGCCGATGCGGAAGACGTCGGAGGGCTGCAGCTCGACCGGGATGTCGCGCGCGAGCTTGCGGTAGACGCCGTTGAGCGAGCCCGTGTCCTCGACGGTGAGCTTGGTCGGCCCCTTGAGCCGGAAGTGAGCGTGCTTCGGCGAGAGGTAGCTGTCCCCCGCGAAGATGCCGCCCGTGTCTCGCCCGACGACGATGTCACTCGCGGGCAGGGTGAACGTGCCCGCCTCCGAGCCGTCGGCACGGAGGGCGGTGAGCACGATCGCTCCGGACATCGGCGTGGCCGGCTCGGGGATCGAGGGGGGCCTCGGCGCGGCGCCGCCCAGGCGGAAGCCGCACGCACCGCAGAAGGTGTTGTTCGGTTGGTTGATGTGCCCGCACTGGGGGCACACCACGGTGCCGCCCGCAGGCGCAGGAGCTGCAGCGACGGGTGCGGGAGCTGCCGGAGGCGGTGCTGCGACGGGCGCGGGCATCGGCGCGGGGGCGGCGGCGGGCTTGGGAGCGGGCGCAGCGGCGGCTGGCGGCGGGGCCTTGATCCCCTGGGGTGGCGTGCGCGGGGAGAACGGCTTGGGGGCCGCGTCGCGAGGGAGCTCGGCTCCGCATCCGAGGCAGAACTTGTAGTGGTCCTGGTTTTCTTTGCTGCACTTGGGGCACGTGATCACATCGGCCTCGTCGTTTCAGTCCGGGCAGGCCCCCTGGGTCCGCTCGCGGACCTCGATTTCGGCGAGCGGCGGGTCTAAGAAAGCCCGGCAGAAGTAGGGAGTATCAACAGGTACCAAACCCGGTCAAGCTCACCCAGGGCCGGGGCGTCAAACCAGCCCGTTCTTGGGCCTTTTGTGGGAGGAGAACCCCATGCCGCAAGCCACGTTTCCGCCGATCAACGCCTCCGGGTCCGGGCAGCTCTATGCGCGCCTTTGCACGTCGATGGGCAACATCGTGGTGCGGCTCGAGGAGGAGCGCTGCCCGAACACCGTGAAGAACTTCGTGGGCCTCGCCACCGGGACGCAGGAGTGGAAGGACCCGAACACCGGCGAGGCGAAGCAAGGCGTGCCGCTCTACAGCGGGACGATCTTCCACCGCGTCATCCCGGGGTTCATGATCCAGGGCGGCGATCCGACGGGCACCGGCCGCGGCAACCCGGGCTACCGGTTCGCGGACGAGTTCCACCCGGAGCTGCGCCACTCGGGCCCGGGAGTGCTCTCGATGGCGAACTCGGGGCCCAACAGCAACGGCTGCCAGTTCTTCATCACCGAGCGCGCGACGCCGCACCTCGACAACAAGCACTCGGTCTTCGGCGTCACCGTCGCGGGCGGCGATCTGGTCAAGAAGATCGCGAACGTCCCGCGCGGCCCCGGCGACCGGCCCAACCAGGACGTCGTGCTGCAGCGGGTCGAGATCTTCCGCAGCGAAGCCGTCCCCACCGCCTGACCATGGCGGAGCGGCCGCTTTCGCTCGTGCGGCTCGAGGGCGCGCGCGTGGTCGTTCGCACCACGACGATCGCGGACGCGCCCAGCTACCTCCGCTACTTCGATCGGAACCGCGCGCACCTCGAGCCGTGGGAGAGCACGCACGATCCGATCTTCTACACGGAGCCGTTCTGGGTCGAGCGCCTCGCGAGCCACGATGACGAGCGCGAGCGCGGCACGATGCTGCGATTGAGCATCTTCGATCGAGACGACGGCGAACGGGGGGAGATCGCGGGCATGCTCGGCCTGACGCAGATCCAGGCGCGCGCGCCCGTGTGGAACGCGCGCGTCGGCTACTCGCTCGACGCGTCCAAGGAAGGTCGCGGCATGATGAGCGAGGCCCTGGCGCTCGTCGTGCGTTACTCCTTCGACGTCCTCGGCCTCAAGCGCCTGCTCGCCGGCTACGTCCCGCGCAACACGCGCAGCGCGAAGGTCCTCGCGCGCGCGGGCTTCGTGAAGGAGGGCTACTATCGCGAGTTTCTGTACTTGAACGGCGTCTGGGAGGACCACGTCGAGACGAGCCTCATCAACCCGGACTGGCGAGAGTCGTGACCGGCTCCGCCTCCGAGGCGTCATGACCGCCCGGGAACCCATCGAGCCGCCGGCCACCGACGTGAAATTCCCCGATCCCGCGCGCGTCCGCGGCCGCGACATCGTCGCCGTCGGCACGGACTACCGGCCGGGCACCATCCTCCAGGCGTACCGCCTCGGCATCTTCCCCTGGCCGCAGGACGAAGAGCTCGTCGGTTGGTTCTCGCCCGACCCGCGCGCCATCCTCCCGCTCGACACGCTGCACTGGTCGCGGAGCCTGCGCCGCACGCTGCGGCACCATCCGTTCCGGATCACCGTCGACCAGGCGTTCCGCCGGACGATGCAGGCCTGCGGCGAGCAGCGCGAGGGCGGAACGTGGATCACACCCGGCATGCTCGACGGCTACGAGGAGCTGCACCGCCTCGGCTGGGCGCACAGCCTCGAGGTGTGGGAGCCGGAGAGCGAGGAGCTCGTCGGCGGCATCTACGGCATCGCCATCGGAGCCGCGTTCGCGGGCGAGTCGATGTTCCATCGACGCACCGACGCCTCGAAGATCGCCTTCGCCAACCTCGCGGAGCGACTGCGCGACGGCGGCTACGAGCTCTTCGACGTGCAGGTGATGAACCCGCACCTCGCGTCGCTGGGCTGCGTCGAGATCCCGCGGGCCGAGTACCTGCGGCGGCTCGCGCGGGCGATCGCGAAACCGCCCCCCCACGAGATCAGCGCTTGGGCATGAAGTCGGCGTACGTGACGACCGCGATGAGCGCGAGCATCATCAGGAGGAAGACCGCGTGCACTCCCGCCTCGAATCGGCGATTGAGCTTGCGACGCGACGCGGCCTCCGCGGCGAGGAAGACGAGGCGCCCGCCGTCGAGCGCGGGGATCGGCAGCAGGTTGAAGCCGCCGAGGTAGGCGCTGAGCACGGCGAGCATGAAGAGGTAGTCGCCGGGCCCGTCCTTGGCGGCGGCGGCGATGTCCTTGGTGATGCCGACCGGCCCCATCGCGTCGACGTTCTGCCGATGGATCAAGCGCTGGACGGCCTCCACCGTGCCGATGACGGCGCCTACGACGATGAGCGGCGGGCGCGTGACCGACTGGATCGCGGCCTGAGCCGGACCGAGCTTCTCGATCTTGCGAATGGGCCGCACGAGGATGCGGCCGCCGTCCTTGCTGCCCTTCGGCTGCACGGCCACCGAGACGTGCATCGGCTTGCCGTCGCGCTCGATCTCGATGTCGATCGACTCCCCGGCGTGCCCGCTGACGGCCTTCTGCAGCTCGGTCCAGTCCTTCACGTGGGCGCCATCGACCGACACGAACTTGTCGTTCTCGACGATGCCCGCCACGGCCGCCGGGCCGCCCGCCGACGGCAGGACCTTCATGCTCGCCTCGTCCGCCGTCGTCACGCCGACGATCAGCGCGAAGAAGAAGAGGATGGAGGCGAAGAGGTAGTTCGCGAGCGGACCGCCCGCGATGGTGACGACGCGTGCCCAGATCGAGGCGTTGGCGTAGCTGCCCTTGTCGTTCGGGTCGTGGTCCTCGTACGGGTTCATCCCCGCGATCTGGACGTAGGCGAGGAAGGGGATGACGGCGATCTGGAAGGTCGTCGGGCTGCCCTTGGGCTGGCGGTGCCAGATGCGGGGCCCGAAACCGATGGAGAATTTGACGACGCGCATCCCGTAACGCCGCGCCGCGAGGTAGTGCCCGCCCTCGTGGACGACCATGAGCAGGGCGAGGCCGAGCGCGGCGACGACGTAGTAGGCGACCGTCATGCTGGAAGCGTAACCCACCAAATGCCGTCGCGCGATGCCCGAACCACTCCAGCGCGGCGCCACGCGGCAAACACGCGGCTCACGGTCTCGGTCGTGGCGCCCACGAGGCTCGCCAGCTCGTGACGGCGCAAGGGTAGCGCGATGAACTGACCCGTTCCCACGCGCTCCCCGTAACGCCGAGAGAGATCGCTCA
>DATIQP010000024.1:0-8353 GCA_035470765.1 Polyangiaceae bacterium
GTTGTAGCCGCTCATCGAGATCAGCCCGCCGCCCCCGGCGATGCGGTTCTGCACGACGGTCGCCTCCGCAGGCGAGTAGTCGCGCGCGAGCCAGTCGAGGATGACGACGTCGAAGGGAGCGAGCGTGCTCGCGGTGATCGCCGGATCGGTGGCGTTCGTCTGGATGCGCGTCACGGACGTGCCGGCGCTGACCAGCCACTGCTGGAAGTTCGAGGACGGGTTCGAGCCCGGGTTGCCGAGGATGCCGATGTTGAGCGTGGTGCAGCCGCCGCCGTCCTTCGTGGTGGCGTCGCCGAAGCTCGGGCCGCCGTCCGTCGCGGCCTCCGACGCCCCGCCGTCCGAGGAGGAGTCCGCGCCCGTGTCGGCCGCTCCGTCGGGTCCCCCGAACGAACCCTGGCTGCCGCAACCGATCAGAAGCAAAGCAAGAAATGCCCGTCGCATGCCCTCAAGATATCACGCGCTCGCATCGACCGAGGAATCCTGCTCGGAGTCCTGGCGATGAGCCGCCGTCGCGTCGCGTGCCGCGGCGGTCGCCTCAGGGCGACAAGGCCGCGATGCGCGCGGCCGCGTACTCCGAGTCGAGAGCGGTCGTCGTCGTGCGAGTCACGTCCGCGAGGATCGCGAGGGTCGGACGTTGCGCCCGCAACCGTTCGGAGAAACCCTCGAGCACGCTCGTGTAGGCGACCCGCTCCGTGACGGCCTCGGACCTGAGGCTGGCCGGGACCGGGCGCTTCTCGGCCCTCGCGACCGAACCCAGGTACTCGGTCCACTTCTCGATCCCTACCGACGTCGCCGGGTCGGCCGCGAGCGTGGGGGGTGGAGCGCCGAAGATCTTCGTGAGCGGGCCCGCGACCGCGCGCAGCCCCAGCTCCGGAGGCAGCGCGCGCGCGACCTGGACGCGGTCGAGCGCCACGAGCAGCGCGAGGATGCGGGCATCGCCCGTGAGCTCGCCCGCGTCGACCTCGAGGAAGGCATCGAGGGCGTCGTGCTTCGCCACGAGCGGCGCGGCGGCCCGCTTGTCCTCCGCTCGGCCCTGCGTGCCCGGGGCGAGGGCGAAGCTCTCCTTCATCGTGTCGACCATGTGGCGGGCGTGCGCGTCCTCGCGCGCCGCCGACGCGAGCGCGTCGAAGACGCGAAGCACCGCGGCCTTGCGAGACCCGTCGACCGCGTCGTGGTCCGCGATGGCTCCGAGGCGCCCGCGGACGTCGGCGACGGCTCGAGGGCTCACCCACCGCAGCGAGTCGTAGGCGCGCTGCGCCGCCTGGTCGTCGTCGTAGACCGTGCGCGCGAGCCGGCGGCAGCGCGCTTCGGTCGCCGAGGGCTGCTCGAGCTGGCCCAGCGCATCGCTCCACACGTCCCCGAGCCAGCACGAAGCCGCACGCACGACGAGCGCGATGGCCTGGCCGCTGTAATCGGACGAATCCGTGGCCGTCGCCGCGTCGAGCATCGCCATCGCGTGGCTGTACTCGCCGTCGAGCGCCACGATGGCGCCGACGGCGGCATGCTGCGTGGCGCCGACGGCGATGTACGCCTGCGTGCGGAGCGCGTCGGCGAGGCCCTCGACGGCGCCTGCCCACGCCGCGAGCTCCTTCTGCTCGGCGAACCGCGCCGAAGAGGGCACGGGGCGCTTCGCAGCGCGAGCCACCTCGGTCAGGTACGCGAGCCACGCCTCCTGCCTCAGCGGTTTCGTCGCGTCGGCCGGGAGCGGCGCCGGGACGCGGAACAGCAACTCGAACGGACCGCTCACCGCGTACACCCTCACGGGCTTTGGGATGTCGCGCGCGTCGTCGACCCGGTCCTTCGCGCCAAGGAGCCCTACGATCCGAAGCTCCGAGTCGAGCGACGGATCGCCCGTCGAGGCGGACAGGCTCGCCGAGAGAGCCTCCGACGTGCGGAGCGCCGGCAGCGCGGCGGCTTCGTCGAGGGAGAGCCGGCTAGGCTCCACGTTCGTGGCGACGTCGCTCTTGAGCCGATCGGCCGCACGTTTGGCGTTCATCGTCTCACGCTGAACGGCGACGCTCGCGTCGTAGAGCCTCATGAGCGGGACAACGTCGTCGCCTTCGCGCTTCGCCGTCCTCTCGATGCGAGCGCGCAGCGCGGCGAGCTCGTCCGGTTCGAACGCACGGAGACGCTCGACCCGCTCCTTCTCGGCAGAGCCGTAGGTGGCCACGAGAACGTGGCGACACCGGTCGATGGGCTGATCGTCGGAGAACGCATCGTTCCAGGTCCGGCCGGACCAGCACCCATTCGCGGCCGTGATCAGCGCGTGCGCTCGCCCTGCGGCAAGCCGCGGCGCAGCCGTCGTCGCCTGCGTGGGCATCGTGCCGCTGCACGCGGCCAGCGCCATCCCGAGCACAACCGAGAGACATCGAGCGATTCGCATGATCGGACTCCAGCCACGCCAAGAGGCAGGCCGCGTGCCGCGCCGCGAACGCTCGACGCGAGCGCTCGATCGCGTGCATCGCGTTCGCGGAGACGCACTCCTTGGTCCATCCGGATTCTCGGCAGAGCCGCGACGACGGACCTCGCTGAGCTCTCTCTACTTCCGGACGAGCTCCACGAACTCCACGTCCCGATTCGCCTCGCCGGTTCGCCGCCACACCTCGCGCCACTCCGCGAGGTCGAACTCCGGGAACCGCGTGTCGCCCTCCACGTCGCGGTGCACGTACGTCACGATCATCTTGGTCGCGATCGGAAGGGCCAGCGCGAAGATCTCCGCGCCCCCCAGGACGATCGGCTCCGCATCCTTCTGGTACGCGAGCCGCAGCGCATCCTCGAGCGAGGTCGCCACCTCGGCGCCCTCATAGCGGCGCGACGGGTCCCGCGTGATGACGATGTTGCGACGCCCGGGGAGCGGCTTGCCCATCGACTCGTAGGTCACGCGGCCCATGACGACCGCGTGGCCCATCGTCACCTTCTTGAAGTGCTTCAGGTCCTCGGGGATGTTCCAGGGAAGACCGCCGGCCTCGCCGATGACGCGGTCGTCGCTCATCGCGAAGACGAGGCAGAGCGGCCGGCGCTCCATCGTCACACCGCCACCGGGGCCGAGATCCCGGGGTGCGGGTCGTAGCCCTCGAGGGTGAAGTGCTCGAAGCGGAAGTCGAAGAGGTCCGACACCGTCGGGTCGAGCCGCATCGTGGGCAGCGCGCGCGGCGCGCGAGAGAGCTGCAGGTCGGCCTGCTCGAAGTGGTTCTTGTACAGGTGCGCGTCGCCGAAGGAGTGGACGAAGTCGCCCGGCGCCATGTCACTCACCTGCGCGACCATCATGGTGAGCAGCGAGTAGCTCGCGATGTTGAACGGCACCCCGAGGAAGACGTCGGCGCTGCGCTGGTAGAGGTGACACGACAGCTTCGGCCGCCCGCCCGGGCTTGGCGGCGTGACGTGGAACTGAAAGAGCGTGTGGCAGGGCGGGAGCGCGACCTGATCGGCCTCCTTCGGATTCCAGCCGGTGATGATGTGGCGGCGGCTGTAGGGCTTGTCACGGAGATCCGCGAGCAAGCGCTTCACCTGGTCCACGCCGTCGTTCTGCCAGCCGCCGTCGGCGGTGGGCGTCGCCCCGAAGTTGCGCCACTGGTGGCCATAGACCGGGCCGAGGTCACCGGCCTTGCGGCCGAAGCGCGCCGTCTGCTCGGCGGTGGCCCACTCGTCCCAGATGGTGACCTTCTCCTTCTGGAGCGGTTCGACGTGCGTCTCGCCGCGCAAGAACCAGAGCAGCTCGTGGATGATCGAGCGAAGGTGCACCTTCTTGGTCGTCAGCAGCGGGAAGCCCGCGGCGAGATCGAAGCGCATCTGGTGGCCGAAGACCCCGCGCGTGCCCGTGCCGGTGCGATCGGGCCGGTCGATTCCTTCGTGACGGACGCGCCGCAAGAGCTCCAGGTACGGCTGCACCTCAGCCCCCGTCCCTCGTCGCGTCCTTGGCGATCGAGCCGACGACTCCAGGCTTGTGCGTCACGACGATGTGGCCGTGGTGATCCTTGTCCGGGTAGCCGTAGCGGAACGAGATGTCCGTGTGCGGGTTGGCCTGAAAGAGCTTCTTCAGGTCCTCGGCGTTCTTCACGTCGACGGTGCCGAACGGCTCGGGCCAGGTGAACGTGCCGTACGTGTCCTGCACGAAGCCCATCTTCTTGGCGTACGCGGGCGTGAAGCCCGTCGAATCGCTGATCATCGAGTCGGTGTGCGTCGCGAGGTAGTTGCGGACGATGGAGAAGTCGTCCGACCAGAGCAGGTGGCTCGCCGCCTTGGTCATCGCCGCGATCTTCGGGTGAGCCTCGGCCTCGAGGTACTTGAGCAGGCGCGGGTTGGCCTTCATGTGCTTGTCGTCGAGGTTGTAGGCGATGTGTCGCAGGATCCTCGTCGGCCCGGCGGCCTCGCCCGCCTTCTTGAAGCGAACCTCCATGTGCGCGAACAGATCCTCGTCGACGTCCGCGCGCTGCTTCTTGCCGGCCTTCACGGCCTGGTCCCCGGCGTCGATCTCCGCCTGCTCGATGTAGTGGAGCGAGCCGTCGTCCTTGATCTTGAAGTAGCGCAGGTTCGTCGGCTCGTAGCCGTGCACCGCCATGGCCACCAGATCGAAGACGATCTCGCCCGGGAGGGGGCTCTTGCTGTCGATGTCGAGGTTGTCGGTCCGGCTGTGGGCCTTCTCGAAGAGCTTGCCGAGCACCATGCGGTAGCGCGCGAGCGTCGGGGCGAGGGCGCCGTTCTTCAGCGCGTCGACCTTGCGCACGTCCGCGGCGATCTCGAGAGAGACGGTGGTGTACTCGACGCCGTCGGGGTAAGTCGCCAGGGCGCCCAGAAGATCTCCTCCGCCGAACGGGTAGACCACGACCTTGGGTGCTTCGGCCGGGACGAGCTTCGCGAGGAACGGCATCGCGACCGCCATCCAGCCTTTCTTGTAGTCTGCATACATCGTCGAGAGCTCCTTGCAGTGAGCAAGGGCGACGGCGGCATCGAGGCCGGCGGGCAAGGGCGCGTCGCCCGCGCACGCGGCGATGCGGAAGAGCGCCTTGGCCTGCGCGCCGAAGTCGGCGCCGGCGAGCACCTCGGGCGGAGCGGCGTCGGCGACCGCCACGGCCGCGTCCGCAGGCTCGGCGCTCGCAGAGGCGGCAGGAGGGTGAGCGGAGGCGGTGACGCTGGGGGCGTCGCCCTTACTCACGCTCTTGGGGTTTGAGCAACCGACGAGACCGAGGAGGAGGGCTAGCGCGAGCGCGGACCTGGGCATGGGCTCACGCAACCTAGCCACACCCAGGCGCGGTGAAAAGCCTCAATGCCGGCGATGAACGGGGGCGAGGTCGTCGATCGACACGGTCACGGTGTCGGCGGCGGTCCGCGACGAAAAGCCGACGATGCGATCGCGGGTGCGAACGGACCTGTCGAGCGACATGGGCTTGTGCAGCTCGATGCCGACGGGGCCGTCGCTGCCGAGCGAGGGCGAGACCTTCGCCACGCCCGCCACGGCCATGACGGCGGCGGCGAACGTCACGCTGGCGACGACGAGCTTCATCCCATGGCTGCGCCGGCGGAACACCTCGGTCGCCGAGAAGCTCGTGAGCCGGGGGCCGCTGGAGAGCGCCGAATACGGGCCCGACATCACGGGCAGCTGCGTCGGGAACTCGAACTCGTCCGCCGCGCCGGAGTCGATGGTCCACGGCGGAGGCGGTGCCGACGGAGCCTCTTCGCGACCGCCGGGCTGCGGCTGCGCTTGCGGCTGGGGCGCCGCGAGCGACGCGGGGAGCTGAAGGAGGAACTGCTGCGGCGCCACGGCGGGCGCCGGGAGCTGCGCGGCGGCGGCCTGCACCTCGAGGACGTCGTCGGCCAGGATCTCTTGCGTGGCGTGGATCGAGAACGCGGGTGGACGGAAGACCGGCGCCTCCACCTCGACCTGAATGTCCTCGGCTGCGGGCTCGGCAGACAGGATGTCGCCGGCGTCGATCTCGCCGGTCGAGTTTGCCCGAGGGCGCAGCGGCGCGGCGCGGCGGGCCGTCGGTGCGGTGGCCTTCGGCACGACGATCATGATGTCGGACGCGCGGATCTCCTCGGTGCCGTCGGCGCGGATGTAGCGCGCAGGCGTGGGGGCCTTGTCGCGAATGATGGGCGTGGCCTTGGGCAGCAGAGGGAAGGACGGCCTCGACGCGCGCTTGGCGTCGGCCTCGAGCGACGTCCACGCCTTGGCGCTCGACACGTGCGGGAGCGGGTTGGTCTCGGCGCTGTCGAGCTTGCCGGTGCTCTCCGGCGCGCGGGGCGCGCGAGCCGTCGGAGCGTAGGGGCGCGGCACATTCGGACGAGCGGTCACGGCAGCCTCCATGCGCGTCCCGAACGCAACCGCGACGCGCGCGCGCATCTTCCCTCAGCGCAGGCCAAAGTCCAGCTCGAAATAGGCTGATTTACGCGGGATTTGGAGTGTGACTGCGACTCTGCAGTGCGGCTAGAAGGACAGGCCGGACATCCGCCAGGCGAGCAGCGCGGCGCCGAGCGCCAGGACCGCCCCGATGAACGTGGCGAGCGCGGCCGTCATGACGAAGCGCGAGCTCGACCGAGGCTCGATGAGCGCGGTGACCATCGGGGCGCGCGGCGCCGCCTCGCGGACGTTCCACACCTCGCGCGCGGGCACGGCGCGATCGAACATGAGCTCGCTCACGTCGACGTCGTGGACCTCGTCGCGGGCCCCGGAGGCGTCCGGGAGCAGCTCCGACGACGGCAGCTCGCGCACGCGCGCATTTCGCCCCGCCGCGGCCGCGCGCAGCTCCTCGACCAGGTCCTCCACCGGCGCGTCGTTCTTGGCCCGACGCAGGTCGAGCTCGCGTCGCGAGCGCACCATGAGCAGGCGCCCGAGCGCCGGCCTGACCTTCGTCGGCGCGGCGTCGAACGGCTCCTCGCCCGCAGGCGCCCTCTCGCGGACGCGCGTCGTCATGGACTCGAGATCGTCGAACTCCGACGACGGGAGCAATCGCGTCGTGACCGCGTCGTGGCCCGCGCTCTCGTCGGGGAGTCGAAATCGGGGAAGCGTGTCCATGGGGCCGAGTTGGCGAGCTTCCATGCAAGCTCGGCGCCGACGCAAGCGCTTTCGAAATACGGGGATTTCGGCCGTTGCCGCGCGGACTGG
Source organism: Polyangiaceae bacterium (assembly GCA_035470765.1). GTDB lineage: Bacteria > Myxococcota_A > Polyangia > Polyangiales > Polyangiaceae > DASXHD01. The sequence continues at coordinate 7,100 of DATIQP010000024.1, forward strand.
ATCCGCGGTGAACCACTCGCGCGATCCAGAAGGGTGTCGTCTTGCGTGACGCTGGTTTTTTCCAGGCATTGGGACTAGATGCGCAGCACAAGGTCACCACCATGAACTCCTTCGGAACCAAGTCCACGTTCGCGGTCTCGGGTCGCACCCACACCATCCATCGCCTGCCCGCGCTGGCGAAGCAGCTGCCGAGCGTCGACAAGCTCCCCTTCTCGATGAAGGTGCTGCTCGAGAACCTGCTGCGTCGGGAGGACGGCGCGGCGGTGACCGCGGCCGACATCGAGGCAGTGGCGAAGTGGGACCCGGCCTCGGAGCCGTCGCGCGAGATCGCGTTCATGCCCAGCCGCGTCCTCTTGCAGGATTTCACGGGCGTGCCGGCGGTGGTGGACCTCGCGGCGATGCGCGCGGCGATCAAGCGCCTCGGCGGCGACCCGAACAAGGTCAACCCGCTGCAGCCCGTCGAGCTCGTGATCGATCACTCGGTGCAGGTCGACGAGTTCGGCAAGGCGGACGCGATGCGCATGAACGCGCTGCTCGAGTTCCAGCGCAACAAGGAGCGCTACCAGTTCCTCCGCTGGGGTCAGAAGGCGTTCCACAACTTCCGCGTCGTCCCACCCGACACGGGCATCGTGCACCAGGTCAACCTCGAGTACCTCGCGCGCGTCGTCTTCGTGAACGACGCCACCGGCGAGGCGTACCCCGACACGCTCGTCGGCACCGACTCGCACACGACGATGGTCAACGGCCTCGGCGTGCTCGGCTGGGGCTGCGGCGGCATCGAGGCCGAGGCGGCGATGCTCGGCCAGCCGGTGACCATGCTCCTGCCGCAGGTCGTGGGCTTCAAGCTCACCGGCAAGCTGCGCGAGGGAGTGACGGCGACCGACCTCGTCCTCACGGTCACGCAGATGCTCCGCAAGAAGGGCGTCGTCGGCAAGTTCGTCGAGTTCTACGGCGAGGGCACGAGCGCGCTCAGCGTCGCCGACCGCGCGACGATCGCGAACATGGCGCCCGAATACGGCGCGACGTGCGGCATCTTCCCCATCGACGACAAGACGCTCGCGTACCTCAAGTTCACGGGCCGCAAGGCCGAGCAGGTGGCGCTCGTCGAGGCGTACGCGAAGGAGCAGGGCCTCTTCTTCGATCCGAAGAGCGAGCCCGCGTTCTCCGACAAGCTCGCGCTCGACCTCGCCACGGTGCAGCCGTGCATGGCCGGGCCGAAGCGCCCGCAGGACCGCGTGCTGCTCAGCGAGGTGA
>DATIQP010000025.1:0-8302 GCA_035470765.1 Polyangiaceae bacterium
CGCATCCCGCGCCCGCGCCTCGGCGCTCGCGTGCACCGCGCGGTCGATCTCGATGACGAGCCGATGCGAGGCAACGTAGAAATCCGCGATGTAAGGATGCAGCGGATGCTGCCGCCGCACCCGCACCCCGAGCTGCGAGTGACAGAGCCGCCGCCACAGCGCTGCCTCGCTGGGCGTCGGCGCCTTGCGATGCCTGCGAGCGAGCTGAACGAGGGCGAAGAGCGAAGGGCTGTTGGGGGAGTGCATGCCCCTCCAAGCGAAAGAAACGTGACAAGCCCTCACGCTTCGCCGCGTCCCGAGTGACGGCTTGGCGCGGTTCTTTCGCGCTCGGCATGCACTCCCCCAACAGCCCGCAGCGCGCCTTCACTCACACCGCGGCCATCACGGCGCGCGACGAATTGGACTCCAACCCCGCGCTCCCCGCGCGCCCAACGCCAACCCCCTCGCTGGCGGCGAGGTCATCCCGCGTCACCCCGGGGCCGACAGCGAGAGGGGGCACGGACGCGCGCAGGCTCGCGTGCTCCGCTTCACCACGCACCACCCGGCACGCGAGCCGAGCACGTCCGTGGGGGGAGCTACTTCAAACGCTTCGCCGTCTCGCGAACGCGCGGCTCCGGATCCTTCACCGCCACCTCGGCGGCGAGCTGCGAGGCCGAAGCCTTGTCATACCCCGCGAGCGCCACCAGCGCCGCCTCCCGCACCAGCGCATACCCGTCCTTCAGCGCCGCCTCCCGCAGCGCCTTCGCCGCCTCCGGCCCGCTCCCCGCCGCCCCCAGCCGCCCCAGCGCCTGCGCGCCCAGCACTCGCATCGCCCAGTTCTCGTGCGTCCGCAGCAGCTTGCCCACCGCCGCGACCGCGCCCGCGTCCGGCCGCGCGCCGATCGCCGCGAGCGCCACGCGCTGCACCGCCTCGTCCGAGTCGTCGACGGCGCCCACGACGGCCGTCTGCGCCTCGGGGCTCGAGCCGTGGGCGAGCAGCACCACCGCCTCCATGCGCGTCGCCGGGTTCGGGTGGCGCGCGAGCGGGATGATCGCGCTCTCCAGCGACCTCTCGAGCTCCTGCGCCTTCGCCTTCGCCGCGCCGGTGCTCGAAGCGGCGCTGCCGTCCACGAACGGCTTGAGGCTCCCGTCGCCGCCGCCGAGCGAGTCGAGCACGGTGCGCGCGCGATCGCCCGAGGTCTGCAGGGCCGAGAGCGCGGCGCGCCCGATCGGCTCGGAGTACTTCATGAGCGCGGCGGCCCGCTCTTTTTCGTGACCGCCGTCGCCCCAGCGAGGCACGAGCTGCTCGAGCGACGCCTCGACGTCCAGCAGACCGTCGGGCACCGGGAGCAGCTCGGGCGACGAGCGCAGCAGCGCCGGGCTCGCGAGGAGGGTGAGCGCCGCGGCGCCCGCGCGCCGCACGGACTCGCCGGCCACGCGCGCGCGAGAGCTCTCGCTGGCGCCGCCCGCGAAGACCGCGTCGGCCATCGCCGCGATCGCGGCCTTTCCGCCGGGCGGCTCCGCGTTCTTCGCCGCGCCCATGCGGCCGAGCGCCACGAGGGCGAGCTCGCGCGGCAGCGGCTCGGTGCCCTGAGCGAGCGCGAGCAGCGTCGGCGCCTCGGACTCGGCGCCGAGCTCTCCGAGCGCGTAGGCCGCCGCGGCGCGAGCGACCGTCCCCGCGTCATTGGCCCTGGCGAGGGCGGCGATGTCGGCCACCGACGCGCGGTCCTTGAGCTGCCCGAGCCCGAGCAGCGCCACCGCGCGCATCTCGGGGGTCCCCTTCTTCGCGAGCGTGCGCAGCAGCCCGGTCGCCCGGCGGTCGTTGATGCGCGCCACGCCCCACGCCGCCGCCACCGCCACCGCGTCCGCCGGCATCGAGTCGACCGCCGCGTTCTTCGGGAGCAGGAGCGACTCGTACTTCGGGAGCAGCCCCGCGTCGCGCAGGCCGCCGCACGCGATCATCGCGCGGATGCGCAGCGGCAGCTCGGCCTGTCCCGTGGCGAAGGCGAAGAGCGCGGGCCCGGCGTTCTTGTTCTGCACGTAGCCGAGCACGTCGATGGCGATGCGCTGCTGCGAGGCCTCGCCGTCCGCCAGGGCGTCGAGCAGGGGCTTCACCGCGCGCGCGCCGATCTTCGCGAGCTGCGCGCGCGCCTCGTCGGCGTCCTTGCCCTCGCCGTGGCGCACGCGCTGCATGAGGCCGAAGGTGAGGTTGCCGTAGATCTCGACGAGCAGGCGCCGGTAGATGCTCCGCTGCGGGTTGCCGATGGCGAGCGGCAGAAGATCCTGCTCAAGCGACTCGAGCGTGCCCCGGCCGAGGTTGATCTGCATCGACAGGCGCGCCGCCCGCGCGACGTACTCCTCGTCGGGCGCACCGCGGATGACGCGACGGAACAGGCGATCGGCCTCGTCGGTCTGTCCCTTCGACAGGAGCAGATCGGCCAGGTCGAAGTAGACGACGAAGAGGCGATCGTTCTTGGCGATCGCCGCGCGAAACTCGTTGATGGCGTGCTCGGTGTCCTGCCGCTGCCGGTACATCTCGCCGAGCCGGCGGTGGCCCTCGGCGTCGTCCGGGTTCAGCTCGACGGCGCGCGCCGCGTACTTGATGGCGTCGTCGTCCTTGTAGAGCTGCAGCGCGTACTGCGCCATGCGCTGGTAGAGCTCGCGCGCGCGCTTCGGCTCCACGGCGAGGAGCTTCTCGAGCACCGCGATCGCGTCCTGCAGCTTGTTGCCCTGCACGAGGACGCGCTCGAGCGCGAGGTAGCTGTCCGAGTCGCCGGGCGCGAGCTCGATCACCCGGCGCAGCGTGACCTCCGCGTCGGCGAGCTTGCGCAGGTGGATCTGCGCCTCGGCCAGCGTGCGCCCCGCCTCGATGTCGGGGGGCGTCTTGGCGAACTGCGACTGCCAGAGCGGGATCTGGGTCTCCAGCTGGTGCTCGAAGCTGAGCAGCGCGACGATGTGCGTGCGCGCCTCGCGCGCGAGGAGCTTGTCGCCGGCCTGCTTGGCCTTCTCGGCGAGCTCCTGCCAGATCACGCGCGCTCCGGCGCGGTCGGCCTTTCGCTCGAGCGCGCTCGCGAGCTGCTTCTTGTAGTTGATGTTCGACGGATCGAGCGACACCGCCTCGCGGAACGCGGCCAGCGCGTCGTCGGCCATGTCGTGCTCGAGGTAGACGTCGCCGAGCGCCGAGAGGGCGCGCGCGCGCGGCGCGATCGTCGTCAGGATGCGCTTCCACGTCTGGATCGCCAGCGCGGTGTTGCCCTCCTGGAAGTAGCGATCGCCGAGGTCGACCAGGTGCGAAGGGTCCGAGCTCGAGATCTGCGTCAGGTGGGTGAGCACCCGCATCGATTTGTCGTTCTCGCCGATGCGCCCGTAGAAGTCCGCGAGGCGGCTGAGCGCCTCCTCGTCGCCGCTCGCGCGCGCCTCGAGCTCGCTGAGCAGGCGCAGCGCGCGGTCGCGGTCGCCGCGCTGCATGAGCGCCTCGCACTCCTCGAAGACGAACTGCGGGTTGTTCGGCGCGGCGCGGATCAGCCCCTCGTACTCGGCGATGGCCTTGTCGAGCTCGCCCTGCGACTGCAGCAGCCGCACCATCTTCAGGCGCAGATCGATGTCGCGCGGGCTGATGGCGAGCGCCTTGCGGTAGGTCGCGATGGCGTTGTTCGCGTCGCCCGTCTCCTCGTAGAGCGAGCCGAGCAGGCGCAGCCGCGCGAAGTCGTTCGGGTGCTCGTCCTCGAGCTGCTTGATCAGCACCGGGAGCTGCTGATCGGCGCGGTAGATCTCGGTGATCGTCTCGTAGATCTCGGCGCGGACCGCGGCCTCTTGCCCTGCGACCTGGAGCGCCTTCTTCAGCGTGGCGAGCGCGTCCTGGTTCTTGTGCGCCTTCGCCTGCGCCTTGCCGAGATCCTTGAGGGCGGGCGCGAGCGCGCGGTTGTCGCCGGCCGCCGCGCTCACGAGGCCCTTGAACTCGTCCGCCGCCCGATCGTACTCGCCCCGCGAGAACAGCTCCCTGCCGAGCTCGCCCTTCACGTACAGGCTCGTCGGCTCGAGCTTCGCGAGCTGCTCGTGGAAGCCCTTCGCGCCCGCCCAGTCCTTCGCGTCGAGCGCGAGGGCCATGAGCGTACGCAGCGTCTGCTCCTTGTCGGTCGTGGCGGTCTGCAGCGGGAGCGCCTGCTCGTAGCGGGTGCGCGCTGCCGTGGCGTCGCCGCGGTCCTGGTGGGCGTGGGCGAGGGCGAGGATCGCCGAGGGGTCGCTCGGCTTGAGCGCGATGGCGCGCTCGTAGGTCTTCACGGCGTCGTCGATGCGGCCCTCGATCTTGTAGATGCCCGCGAGCGTGACGACCGCCGGATACTGATCGGCCCCGGACTGCGCGGCGCGCTTCTCGAAGTCGTCGATCAGGTTCTTGAGGTTGCCGTCCTTCTCTCGATACAGTTGCGCGAGGCGCTGGAGCGGGAAGGGCGAGCCCGGCTGCGAGAGGACGATCTTCGTGTAGCGATCGATGAGCGCCTGCGGCGACGTCGGCTGGGCGGGGTGAGCTCCGCCCGTCGGGCCGGTGGGGTGACCGCCGCCGGTGGGGTGACCGCCGCCGGTCGGACGGTGGCGGCCGCTCGGATCGAAGTCCTGCGCCGCGGCGCCGTGGACCGTGAGGGCGACCGCGTAGGCGATGGCCAGACGGACCGTGGCCTTGTGGAGGGAACGACGCGCCATGAGGGACTTGGTACTTTAGACGCAACGCCCGACCCGTGCACTGGATGCCCGCCGCGAAAAGTCTCGAGCGACGCGACAGCCCGGCGGGGGCCTGGCACAAGGCGGCCCATCACTACCGCGGGAAATAGGCCAAAATACGCGCTCAGACGGCGGCACGTGGCTTGCGATGGCACGGTCCCATGCGCGCTCCTCTCCTCGGCTTGGTCCTCGGTACGGCTCTGGTCGCCGGGTGCAGCGGCACTCCGGCCTCTCCGCTCGACGGCGGCAGCGACGGCGCGACGGGCGACGGAGGCTGCATCGCCCCCACCGAGGGCGCGAGCTGCAGCCCCAACGACGTCGCCTGCCAGCCGCCTGGAGACATTTGCTGCGTCGGCTACGCCTGGATGTGCCAGAACGGGGCCTGGGTGAAGGCGGGCGTCGGTTGCGCCTGCTACGTCGGAGGCCCGTTCGCGTGCGGTCCCTCGACGACGTGCAACTCCAAGCAGCAGTACTGCGTCGACCAGGCGCCGGGCATCGCGCTCCCCGACGGCGGCACACCGCCCGACTCGTACTCGTGCGGGACCATGCCCGCCGACTGCGCCAGCTACCCGACGTGCGCGTGCGTGACCGCGCACAACCCGTGTCCGACGCAGGTCTCGTCGTGCACCGAGAACAACGGCGAGGTGACCGTGCACTGCATGGGGCAGTGAGCGCACTCCGGGCCCGTCCCCGACTCCGTCTCGAGGGTCTCAGGAATCTCGTCCGCGGAGGCCCCCGTGTCGAGAGAAAGAGATGTTGGTTATTCAACCAATCAACTCGGCTATCATTTATCTAATTTCGATAGTTTAGCCATTAACTGATTGGTCATCCAACCAACTATCGAGCTCCGGCTCCGGCTCCGGCTCCGGCTCCGGCTCCGGCTCCGGCTCCGGCTCCGTGCCTGCCCACGCCGAGTAGGGCGGCCTCCTGTCCAGGAATCGCGCGCGCGATATCAGCCGAACAGGTCCTTCAGCTTCTCCATGAAGGTGCGGCGCTGGGGCGAGACCTCCTCGCCAAGCTCCCTGGCGAGATGCTCGAGCACCTCTCGCTGCTTCTGCGTGACCTTCGTCGGCACCTCGATCGTCACCTCGGTGAGCTGATCGCCGCGGCCGACGCCCACGCGCCGCGGAATACCTTTCTGGCGCAGGCGCAGCACGGTGCCGGGCTGCGTGCCGGCGGGCACGCGCAGCTTCGCCTTGCCGTCGAGGGTGGGGACGTCGACCTCGCCGCCGAGCGCGGCCTGCGTGAAGGTGATGGGGACCTGGCAGAGCACGTCGTCGCCGGAGCGCTTGAAGAACGGGTGCGCCTGGACCTGGATGATGATCTCGAGATCGCCGGGAGCCGCGTTGGGCCGCGGCCGGTTGCCCGCGCCGGCGACGATGCGCGAGGCGCCGGGCTCGACGCCGGCGGGGATGGCAATGCTCAGCTTGCTCTCGCCCTTGGCGAGCCCGCTCCCGCGGCACGTCTTGCAAGGGTCGGTGACGAGGCGGCCCGAGCCGCGGCACCGCGAGCAGACGCGCTCGACGGCGATGGGGAACAGGCCTTGCTGGAAGCGCACGCGCCCGCGGCCGTTGCACGCGGGGCAGCTCTCCGGGCGGCTGCCGGGCGCGCTGCCCGAGCCGTGGCAGTCCCTGCAGTCGATGATCTTCTCGTAGGCCAGCTCCTTCTCGCAGCCGAACGCCGCCTCTTCGAAGCTGATGACGAGCTCCCGCCGGATGTCGCCCTTGTCGCCCTTGCCGACGCCGAACGCGCCGAGGATGTCGCCGAGGATGCCGTCGATGGCGATGTCGCTGATGTCGACCACACCGCCCGCGAAGGGCCCGTTCGGGCCGAAGGGCGAGCTCGAGTCCTCGGCGCGGTGGCCGAAGCGGTCGTACATGGCGCGGCGGTTGGGGTCGCCGAGGACCTGGTACGAGGCGTTGACCTCCTTGAAGCGCGCCACGGCGGAGGGGTCGTCCGGGTTCTTGTCGGGGTGGTGCTGCGCGGCGAGTCGGCGGAAGGCCGCCTTGATCTCCTCCTGGGTGGCGCCCTTGCTGACGCCGAGCACCTCGTAGTGGTCGCGCTGCGACATGTCCTCGACTTTACCTGCTCGGCGGGTTTCGCCGCCATGCTTCGCGTAGCACACACTCGCCGCTCTCGCGATTGAACCGATCATCTGCTAACAGCGCTGGCGTGGAAGCGTTCCAGCGGTTGGCCGAGATGGAGCAGCGTGAGCTTTTGACGCGAATCGTGAAGCGCTGCACGGGCAAGCCCAAGGGGCCGACCCCGGTCGTGGTATTCGACCTCGACGGCACGCTCATGGACAACCGCCCGCGCACGACGACGATCCTGCACGAGCTCGGCGAGTCGCTGAGGACCCGCGAGCCGAAGATCGCCGAGCGGCTGCTCGCCGCGACCCCGGCCGACCTCACCTACCTCCTCACGGACTCGCTCGCCAAGCTCGGCATCATCCGGACCGACATCGTCCGCGAGGCGGAGATCTTCTGGCGCGAGCGCTTCTTCACCGACACCTACCTGCGGCACGACGTCGAGGTCCCTGGCGCGGCGAAATTCGCCTGCGACTGCTACGAGGCCGGCGGCATCCTGATCTACTTCACCGGCCGAGACCTCCCGCTGATGGGGCTCGGCTCGTTCGCGAGCCTGCGCGACCTCGGCTTCCCCATCGGCGTTCCCGGCACCGAGCTCGTGCTCAAGCCGGACGCGAACATGCCCGACGAGGCCTTCAAGCGCATGAGCGGGCCGCGGCTCTCGCGCGTCGGTGACGTCGTCGCTATCTTCGACAACGAGCCGGGCAACTGCAACGTGCTCGGCGAGAGCTTCCCCGATGCCGACGTCGTCCTCCTCGACACCCAGTGCCTGCCCGGCGCGCCGCCGCTCGCGCCGCGCGTGCGCGTGGTCGGGGATTTCCGCCGCTGAAACCCGTGTAATCTACATGGTTCGCGCGCTCCTGGTCTGGTCGGCGTGCTGCTTGCTGTGGGGCTGCAAGACCTCGCCGCAGGAGGCGGCCCAGGCGGCCAGCGCGAGCCCGCAGGCGAACGCCGAGCCCGCGCCGATCGCCGCGCAGCTCGTGGCCTCCGCCGGCACGTCGCCCGACTCCGGACCGCCGCCCGCGCCGCTGCGGGGCGACAGGCCACTCGACGCGGAGAACGCCGGCAAGGACTCGACCGGTTACACCCTCTCGGTGGTGCTGCGCCTGCCGGAAGCGCCTGCGGTCTCGTCGGGGCCGACGGTCAGCGCGCAGGCGATCGACGCCATCCGCAAGGAGAACGAGCCGCGCTTCGAGATCGATCTGTCGCCGTCGCGCATGCGCATGCAGCTCTCGAGCAGGGGCTTCGTGCTCCCGGTCGACTCGGAGATCCGCGCGCGGCTCGATCGCTACGGTCACTTGCTCGTCGGCGGCGACGGGCTGACCTATCACACGCTCGCGCCCGGCGCCCTGCGCGCCCTGCTCGCGGAGCGCCGCACGGACGTCTCGCCGCTGTCGCCGGCGGACGTGACTTCGGCCGGCGCGGGGCAGAAGCGCCTCGGCTACCACACGCGCAAGGTCGAGATCGGGGATCGCGCCGGCAAGGCGACGCTGGAGCTCGCCAGGTTGCCGGAGCTCGGCG
>DATIQP010000026.1:0-1617 GCA_035470765.1 Polyangiaceae bacterium
AAGTGAAGGTCGCCCACAACAAGTGCGCTGCACCTTTCACGCGTCGAAAGCCGCGCCCGTGCCGCACCGTTGCGGCGGTTGGCACACCTCCCCGGCCGAGCGAAGCGACGGCCGTGGGGAGGTCGGCGCACGCGCAGGCTCACGCGCAGCGCCGCAAAGCGCTTTCACCCGTGAACGCCGTTCGGCGCGAGCATGAGCCGAGCATGCGCCGGGAGGGACCCCACCCCTCTCCTCCTCTTCAAATGCCGCGGGGGACGCGGTCGAGATCCACCTGGTCGAGCGCGGCGCGAATCAGCGCGCTCCGGTTGGCCTTCGTCAGCCCGCGCGCCTTCAGGTCGCTCACCAGCTGGTCGAGCTTCTCGAGGTCCTTGGTGTACATCGAGATACAGATGACCTTGTAGTGCGTCGGCTTCGCCGCGTTGACGTTGCGCTCGCTCTCCCGCTCCTCGCGCGCGGAGTAGAAAGCGCCGGAGAGCACGCCCTGCACCTCGTCGGCGTCCAACGCCGCGCGATTGTCCAAGCTGTCGTCGTGTGCCATGGGATCGTCCTTCCTCGTCAAGCCGTGGCCGCGAGCGGCGAGCGCGCCGCTGCGGGTTGGAGCATCCGCTCGACGATCGCGGCGTAGTCGGCCGCCGCGTTGGAGTCGGGCGCGTGCTCGAAGATGGTCTTGGCGGACGCCGGCGCTTCCTTCACGCGCGTCGCCTGGCGGATCGGCGGCAAGCACCGCTCGCCGAAGTGCTTCTGCAGCGTCTCGATCGCGTCGCGGCAGATGCGCGCGCGCGCGTCGTAGAACGTCGGCAAGACGCCCCAGATCTGCACCGGGTGGTGGAGCAGGGAGTTGACGTTCTTCACCGTCTTGATGACCTGCCGCACGCCGACGAGGGAGAGGAAGTCGCACGCGACCGGCACGAGCACGCCGTCGGCGAAGACGAGGGCGTTCTGGTTGAGGAGCGAGAGCGACGGCGAGCAGTCGAGCAGCACGACGTCGTAGTCGTCCGTCTTGGCCAGGCGCTCGCGCAGGATGCGGTCGCGGCCCTGGCGGCCGGCGAGGTAGAGCTCCGCGGCGGCGAGGGTCTCGTTGGACGCGATGAGGTCCAGGTTGGGGCGCACGGTGATCGCGGCGGCGCTGGGCGCCAGGCCCATCACGAGGACGTGGTAGAGGCTGCGCTCGGCCTTCACGCCGAGCGAGACGGCGACGTTGCCCTGCGAGTCGGTGTCGACGAGCAGGACGCGCAGGCCCTGGGCGGCGAGGCCGGCGGCGATGCTCACGCTCGTCGTGGTCTTGCCGGTGCCGCCCTTGTGGTTGAAGATCGCGAGCCGCCGCGGGATGGCGAGCTTGCGCTTCGACGGCGCCGCGAACGAAGGCCGCAGGACGGGCGGGACGTAATCCAACTCCGACACCGACGCCGTCTCCGTCTCCGAATCCGTCCCCGTCTCCGAAGCCCTCTCCATCTCCGAGGCCGTCTCCGGCCCTGTCTCCGTCTCCGCCATCATCTGTCCGAGACTCCGGCCCTCCGACTCCTCGATCAGCCGAGCCCGGCACGCCTCGTCGCACGCGTAGCGGCGGGTGCCCTTCACGTGCATGACCTGGGCGACCAGCTCGACCTTGAACTGCTT
>DATIQP010000027.1:0-3532 GCA_035470765.1 Polyangiaceae bacterium
GGCCGTGGGCGGAGATCACGGGGACCTGGCCCGCGCGGAGCGACGCGGCAACGCTGGACATCGACGCCGGGATGGTCTCCGAGAAGGGCAGCGCGCGCGACTCGGGGGGCGACGACGACGGCGTGGGCTTGTCGGTGGCCGCGCGCAAGACGGGCTCGATCGCCGAGAAGAAGTCCTGCACCGTCGGGTGCCGCGCGTTCGGATCTGCCGCTAGGGCGCGGCCGATGTGCGTGTCGAGCACCGCGACGAGATCGGGGCGACCGCGCAGCTCGGGCGCCAGCGACTCGGCGGTCTTCGCGAGCTGAGGGCGAGCCTCGTTCAGGATGCGCGTCACGATGAGCAGCGGGTTCTCGCCGTCCTTGTAGGGAAAGGCCATCTTGCCCGCGAGCATCTCGTAGGTGATCGCCGCGAGCGAGAAGACGTCGGTGCGCTCGCTCACGCGCTGATTGCCTTGCTCGTACTGCTCGGGCGGCGCGTACCCCAGCGACGCTCCGGCCAGCGTCGCGGTGCGCGCGAGGCCGACCTCCACCAGCTTCACCAGGCCGAAGTCGGTGACCTTCGCCACCTCGCCGCCGGCCTCGGTCGAAAGCAAAATGTTCGAGGGCTTGAGATCGCGGTGGATGACCTTCTTGGCGTGGACGACCTCGAGCGCCTGCGAGACCTGCCGCAGGATGCGGCGTGCGCGCTCGACCGCCATGCCTCGACCGGGCTGGCTGTCGAGCACGCGCTCGAGCGTCGTCCCGCCCACGTACTCGAGCACCGTGAAGGGCAGGGTGAAGCTGGGGCCACCCGCGGGCGAGGCAAGCACTGCCGTCGCGTGATCGAAGAACCGTACGATGTAGGGGTTGGGCTGGCCTTGCTGCGAGAGCATGCGCAGCACGTCGGCCTCGCGCTGGAAGCGGCGCAGCGTGTCTGCGTTGACCGCGTCGGGCCGCAGCACCTTGACGATGACGACGAAGCCGCCCGGCTCGTCCCAGTTGGCCGTGAAGACCCAGCCCTGGCCGCCCTCGCCGATGCGCTCGCGGACGTGGTACTGGACCCGGCCGCTGCCGCGCAAGACACGCCCCGGGAGGCTGTCACGCAGGGCTATCAGGCGCGGATCCTGGTGCAACATGGGAGCGGCCGTGATCCCCCTGGCGCGAAACGGTCGCGCCGATCAGCTCTCGAGGAGCTTGAGCAAGGTTTCCTTGTTCGTCACACCGACGTGCTGACCCTTCACCTGGCCACCCTTGAAGACCATCACCGTCGGCACGCCCTTGATGCGGAAGCGCTGCGCGATGCTGGGACACTCGTCGATGTCGACCTTCGCCACCTTGTACTTGCCGACGTTCTCGTCGGCGATCTTGTCGACGATGGGCGAGAGCTGTTTGCACGGCCCACACCAGGTCTCCGTGAAGTCGACCAGAACGGGCGAGTCGGACTTGAGCACCTCGCCGTCGAACGAGGAATCGGAGATGGCGATGACGTTCTTGCTGCCGGACATTGGAAGCTCTCCTATGAGTCTTCGTACCGTACCCTTCCCCCGGCCCGAAATCTACGGGCGCCAACTCAGCGGCGGGGCGCCGGGCCGGCGTCTCGGGCGCGGAGCGTCTCATCCGGCGCGCGGACGGGCGCGCTCGCCGACGAGGACGGCGCGGTCGAGGCAGGCGCAGCGGGGCGCGAGAAGACGCCGCGGACGACGCGGGCGAGCTCGCTCTCGGGTGCGGTCAAGGTGACGTCGAGGGCGGCGCCGTGGACGTCGAAGGAGAGCTCGTCGAGCAGGGCTCCGAGGCCGATGAAGCGCACGCCCGCCTGCCGCGCGAGCGCCTTGCGCTTGCGATCGATGAAGTCGCGCACCGTCACGCACGCGGCCTCGCTCTCGCAGTGGAGCTCGGCGAACAGGTCGAGGTCGCTCGTGCCCGGGCGGGAAGACACCGCGACCGCCACCGACGAAACCGACAGGACCGCGTTCATGGTCTGGGTCGCCGACCCGCCGGGCTCCGCCTCGGCCTCGGCCTCGAGCTCCTTCTTGAGCTTGTCGCGCAGCGACTTGGGCAGCACCGCGGTCGCGAGCAGGAGCGGCGAGCGCGCGTGCGAGAGGGCGGCGGCGCGCAGCGCCGAGTGCTCCGCGTTGGTGAAGGCGCGGGCCTGCTTGCCGTCGAGCGCGGCCTGCATGTCCCCGAGGTAGTCCCCTCGTGCGATGAGCAAGGGGTCGCCGTCGCGATAGGCGATCTTCCCCTTGGGTGCGAGCGCCTCCGCGACCTCGTCCTGCTCGAGCAGCGCCCAGCCGTTCTGCTGGGTGATTCGAGGCGCGGCCCCGCGCGCGGCCATGACGCTGTCCGCGCAGCGCGCGAGCTCGTCGCGCCCGAGATCGCTCGTCACGGCGAGGCCGAAGACGCCGTCGGGCTTCTCGGGCACTCCGATGGCGACGGTCTTCGCGCGTTCGAGGGGATCGAACCCGCAACGACGCGACACCTCGTCCACTTCGCGGAAGGTACCGATCTCCGCCGCGAGCGGCGATGCCCGGATGGCGGCGAGATCGAGGGTCACGACGAGGAACGCTCCTCCCGGGATCGCGTCGGTGGCGAGACGCTGCTGGCGCGGCGGGGCCGCGAAGTAGGCGAGCACGCCCGAGACCGCGAGGACGGCGACGAGAACGATGAGGTTGCGCCTTCGCGTGGTCATCTCACCGGCAGCAGCGCCGGCGAAGAGGTCTAGCACCATTCGCCGCCGGGCGGCTCTCGCCTATGGTTGACAGTCCCAGGGGACCGGCGGAGTCTTCGTCCATGCTTTTGGTGCTGGGGGTGCTGGCGGTCGTCGTGATCGTCGTCGGCGTGGGCGTCACGGCCGCGCTCGCGCGCCGGCAGTCGCAGGCCGACGCGCCGCCGCCGAGCCAGGGCGGCGACTTCGTGGCGCCGATCAGCTCCGGCGGCTATCGCTTCCGCGCGCCGGACGAGTCGCCCGAGCAGTTCAAGCAGCGCGTCGAGGCCGAGAACGAAGAGATCGCCACGAGCCGTCGCGGCTCGGAGCTGCAGAAGTAGCTTCGGGATGACGGCCCCGGAGTAGGGACATCCCTACTCGGCTAGGATGCGCCCATGAAGGGTACGCCCAGCCTCGAGCGCGCCTGGCGCGAGGAGATCGCGATCGTCCGGCGCGACGCGAAGAAGGAAGCGAAGCCTGGATCGAGCAGTGGCGCGCGGCGGGGCGCATCGTCGAGCACCACCCGCCGCTCTACGACTACGGCAAGTATCGCGACGGGGGCGCCTTCCTCGAGAAGGAGCTCGGCGTCGACAAGACGACGGGCTTCTCGCTCGTGCGCGTCGCGCACCACGCGCGGGCCGAGGACGTCGAGGCGCAGCGCTTCGCGCTTGCGCAGGGCCCTGTCCGGCGCGACGAGGTGGGACCGAGGGCGAGCCGGGGCGAAAAGCGCGTTCAAAATGACTCCGCGCTCGGCGAAGAGTGACCGCTGCGATCAGAAGAAGGAGCCGTAGAACGCCGGGAGCGGGGCCTGAGCCGATGGCTTGCGGGCGTCGAAGCGTACTGTGTAGCCGTT
>DATIQP010000028.1:0-4073 GCA_035470765.1 Polyangiaceae bacterium
TCGATGACGATGTGGCGGAGCTTCATCTGCACGTCGCTCGACCAGTGGTTCTTGAACGCGCGCACGCACGTCGACAGGTAGCGGACGTAGTCGTCGTACGTCTTCTGGCCCCACTTCTCGACGATCGTCTTCTCGTGCAGCTGGAGGCGGCGGAGCCACTCGGCGGTCGTCTTGCCGTAGTGCGTGCGGCGCGTCTTGAGCTCGACGATCTCGAACGACGGGTTGACCGCCATGACGAGCTCCTCGAGGCGCGGGTTGAGGCCGCCCGGGAAGATCTCGTCCGCGGTGAACTTGAGGTCGGCGATGTCGTTCTTCGTGCGCGGCACGCGGTTGCGCAGGATGGCCTGGAACGCGAACAGCCCGCCGGGCTTGATCCACTCGGCGACGCGGTTGAAGTACTTGCGATAGAGCTCGACCGCCTGCCCCTTGGCCGCCTGCGCGGGCGAGCAGAGGTGGTCGATCATCTCGATCGAGACGAGAGCGTCGTACTGCGAGGGCGGCGCGAAGTCCTTGTAGTCCGTGCACCAGATCTTGGTGTTCGGGAGCTTGCGGGCGTTGATCTCGTCGGTCTGCGCGGGCGACAGCGTGATGCCGTGGGCTTCCTTGATGCCGCGACGCACGATGTACTCGATGTTCGCGCCCCACCCGCAGCCGATGTCGAGCACCGTCTTGTCCAGGCCGAGCTCGGCGTAATCGTAGAGGACGCGGCTCTTGTTCTCCTGCGCCTGCTCGAGCGTGTCGGTGTCCTTGTCGTAGACGGCGCACGTGTAGTGCATGCGCTCGTCCAGCCAGAGGCGGAAGAACTCGTTCGAGACGTCGTAGGAGACTTGGATTTCTTCTTGCGTCGAGGTCACGGCAAAACTCCGGTTGGCGGCGCTCTCTTACAACAGTTCACCAGAGCTGGCACCTGCGAAAGGTCCTACGCGCCGAAGACGACGTCCAGGACCTCGTACACGCGGTCGCCTCCGGGCATGCGCACCTTCACCTCGTCGCCGACCTCCTTGCCGAGCAGCGACCGGGCGAGCGGGCTCGTGATGCTGATGGTCCCCTTGTCGAGCTCGGCCTCGTCGGCGCCGACGATGCGGTACGTGACCTCCTCGTCGGTCTGCGAGTTCTGTAGCTTCACGATCGCGCCGAACGAGACCCGCGTGCCGGAGAGCTTGGCCGGGTCGATCACCTCCGCGGCCGAGATCTTCGCCTCGAGCTCCTTGATGCGCCCTTCGATGAAGCCCTGACGATCCTTGGCCGCGTGGTACTCGGCGTTCTCGCTCAGGTCTCCGTGATCGCGGGCGACGGCGATGGCCTGGACAATGGCTGGACGCTCGACGCTCTTGAGACGAGCGAGCTCCTCGCGCAGCTTCGCGTGGCCACTGGGTGTCATCGGGTGTTTTTCCATCGGCAAGCCCCGTTTTCTATCACATTCCGGCCGCGGGGCCTGTGATAGTCCTCGGGACATGGCCCTCTTCAGGCGGCTCGCTGTCGCGCTCCCTCCCTTCCTGCTCGTCGCCGCATGCGGCAACGGGACGCCGTCCGTCCCCGACCCCCGACCGGCCGGCACGCCCAACACGCCCGTCGACTGCTCGGCCGGGCTCTGCGACTGCTCGCAGGGCGGCTGCGAGGGGACGTGCGGCGCCAACGTGCCCAGCTGCGACCTCGCCTGCTCGAGCGGCAAGTGCGGGCTCACCTGCCCGTCCGGCGGCGGCAGCTGCAACATCGACTGCTCCGGAGGCCAGTGCCTGACCACGTGCGGCCCGGGCCCTTGCAACGTGAACTGCTCGACCGGAGACTGCTCGACGACGTGCCCGCCCGGCGGGACCTGCACCATCAACTGCTCCGGCGGCGGGTGCCACGTCGGCTGCGGGCCGCAGTCGAGCTGCCTCGTCAACTGCCCCGGCGGCAAGTGCGAGCTCGAGTGCGTGGCGAGCGCGCAGTGCGCGATGAACTGCACGGGCGGCGGCTGCACCTGCACCGGCGCAGGCTGCCCCTGATCGACACGTGACGGTCGTAGGCGAAAGACCCTCGCACGGCATCCGGCTGCGCCTGGTGCAGCGCCGCGGCGAGCGTTCGTACGAGGGCACGTCGACCACGCCCCACGAGCAGTGGGCCGTCCGGGCCGACGTGAGCTCCGAGGCCGGCGTGGAGGTGACGACGACGGCTCCCGGCGAGATCGCCGAGTGGATTCGCCGCGTCGTGCGCATCGCCGCGCGCGGCGCCGCGTCCGAGGGCGTGGCGCTGCCGCGCGTCATCCAGCGCTGGCGCGCCGACCAATAGCGGTGCTAAACGCAAGGCCCATGGTGCGCCGCTCGATGACCTTGCTCGCCGTCCTCGCGGTGGTGGCGTCCGCGTGCGAGGGCGAGCCTCCGCCGAAGACCGGCCTCACGTACACGGCGAACGCCGAGCACGCCTACGAGGCGGCCATGAAGGAGTTCAACGCCCACAACTGGGCCGAGAGCCAGCCGCTCTTCTCGGAGGTGAAGCGCAAGTTCAGCTACACCAAGCAGGCGCGCCTCGCCGAGCTCCGCTACGCCGACGCCGATTTCGAGCAGGAGAAGTACGCGGAGGCGCTGCGCGAGTACAAGCAGTTCATCCACGACCACCGCTCCGACGCGGAGAACGTGGAGTACGCGCGCGAGCGCGTGGCAGAGACGAACTACAAGCAGATCTCCGATTCGTTCCTCCTGCCCTCGTCGGACGAGCGCGACCAGGGCGCCATCCAGGACGCGTACACCGACCTGCTCGCGTTCTTGAAGGACTACCCCAAGAGCAAGCAGACGCCCCACGCCTGCTCGCTGCTCGAGGACGTGATCGCGCGCCTCGTCCGGCACGAGCTCTACGTCGCGCGATTCTACCTCGCGCGTGACAACTTCGAGGCCGCCGTCTCGCGCGTGCAGTACGCCATGCGGCACTACGCGGGCAACGAGGCGTGTCCCCCCGGCCGCGCCGACGAGACCAAGCCGGAGAACGCCTTCGGCCTCGTCCCCGACGCGCTGTTGCTCCTCGGCGAGACCTACCTGCGCATGCACCGACCGGAGGACGCCCGCACCGCCTTCGAGACCATCGTCACGCGCTATCCGCAGAGCGAGCTCGTCGTCCAGGCCAAGAAATACCTGGGGAGCTGAGTGCCGCGGCGCGGCGAGCTGCGCGGACCGGGCGACGTCGCGCCGTTCTTCTCGGAGGGTCGAGCGCCCGCGCTGGTCGCGCTCCACGGCTTCACCGGCACGGTGAGCGAGCTCCGGCCGCTGGTGTCGCGCGTCGCCGGCGCCGGCTACCACGTGCGGGCTCCTCTCCTGCCCGGTCACGGGACGACGGCGAGCGATCTCCAGACGCGCCGCTTCGAAGACTGGAGGGGCGCCGCGCGCGCCGAGCTCGAACGCGCCGCGGAGCGCGGCCCCGTCGTCGTGTGCGGCTTCTCGATGGGAAGCCTCGTGGCGCTATCGCTCGCGGCCGACCCCGAGACGCGCCGGCAGGTCTCCGGCCTGGTGCTGCTCGGCTGCGCCCTCCGGCTCTCGGCTCCGCTGCGCACCGCCTTCGCCCTCGCCGAGCGCACCGGCCTCGCGCTGCCCGACGCCTACGTCCCGAAGCCTTTCGGGGCGGACGTGAGGGACAGGCGGGCGCGGGCCGCGATCACGCACTACGATCGCCACCCGGTGCGCGCCGCGATGGAGGTCTACCGTGCGGGCCGGGCGCTCGCGACGCGGCTGGGCGAGGTCACCTGCCCGACGCTCCTGCTGCACGGCGCGCTCGACCGGGTGTGCAGCGTGGACGGCGCGCGAGAGGTCGCCGCCGGGCTCGGCACGCGCGACGTCCGCCTGCGGGTCCTGCCGCGCAGCGCCCACGTCGTCGCCCTCGACCACGACCGCGAAGAGGTCGCCGAGGAGGTGCTCGCGTTCATGGAACGCGTGGCACTTCAGCCGCGCCCGGTCGAGCCGTAACCTCCGTCGCCGCGCGCCGTCTCGTCGAGCGAGGGGACGACCGCGAGCTCGGCGCGAACGACGCGCGCGATCACCAGCTGCGCGATGCGGTCGAGCGGCTCGACCGTGAACGGCTCGGAGCCGTGGTTGACGAGGACGACC
>DATIQP010000029.1:0-1505 GCA_035470765.1 Polyangiaceae bacterium
GTGGCAGTGCTGGCAGGTGTTCTGCAGGATCGGGGCGACGTCCTTGTAGAACGTCACGCCGCCGACCGCGGCGTCGGGGTTGTTGTTGCCGGAGCCCGGGCCGGTGAAGCAGGCGACGACGGGGACGAAACACGCCACCACGAACGCGAAACTACGCATCGAGGGAGATTACGCTGGATCGAACGGATGAGCCAGCGGGCCGCGGCTCACGGCGTCACCCGGACCTGCGAGAGCGTCGCCGTGCCTCGATAGTGCTTGTGGATGAACGCCAATCCCCCGCGCGCGTCCACCATGATGCGCGACGGGGCCGGCCCGAGCGCGGTGCTCTCGCCGAAGAAGACGGTCACGTGGATCGAGTCCACGAACGTCGGCGGCTTGGAGAACTTGAAGCCGGCCGAGATGACGGTGCCCGCGCGCGCGTCCACCCACGCCGAGCCCTCGATGGTGTCGGCCTCGCGGATCTTCGGCACGAAGGAGATGCGGACGCGATCCGGGTTGCTCGGATCGGTCTCGACGACGTCGAACCAGTAGCGCGGCTGCTCGCCGGGATGGAACGGCATGCGCACCTCGCGCCGGTGCGGCTCGGGCGGAGCCTTCGCCTCCTCGGCGGCCGCCTGGCGCTGCTTGTCCTTCGCCTCGCGGGTCTTGTCCTGACCGTCCTCGACGTACTGCAGGACGGAGAAGTGCGAGGCGTGGCCGTCGAAGTCGACCCGCGCCTTCATCTGCTTGACCGAGTCGACGCGCTCGCTGCCGTCGAGGCTCTCGAGGCGGCCCTCGACGTTGTAGCTCGCGTGGGTGCGCAGCGTCTCGAAGCGCTGGGCGTAGGCGCCGAGCCGCGCGAGCAAATCCGCCGGCGGGGCCTGGGCCGTGGCCGGCGTGGGTGCGACCAGGAGCAGCAGCACCCCGAGGAGCCATGCGAAACGACGCATCCCCGAAGTCTGGCGTGCGGGCCGACTTGGCGCCAGCCACATGAGCCACTAACACCTACGCATGACCCAAGACGCCCCTCGCATCGTCACCGAGAAACGCGGCCACCTGCTCCTCATCCGCCTCGACCGCGCCGCGAAGATGAACGCGTTCGACCTCCCCATGCTGCAGCAGTTCGCCGCGGCGTTCTCGGAGATGGAGAAGGACGACGAGGTGCGCTGCGGCGTCGTCCACGCCGCGGGCGATCACTTCACCGCGGGGCTCGATCTCGGCAACGTCGCGCCCGCCATCACCGAGGGCAAGATGCCCTTCGATCAGGGCGGCATCGATCCGTGGGGCGTGCACGGCGCGCAGCGGAGCAAGCCCTGCGTGATGGCGGTGCACGGCCGGTGCCTCACGCTCGGCATCGAGCTCGCCCTCGCGATGGACACCGTCGTCGCGGCGGAGAGCACCCGCTTCGCGCAGATCGAGATCAAGCGCGGCATCTTCCCCTTCGGCGGCGCGACGTACCGCATGGTGCAGACCGCCGGGTGGAGCAACGCCATGCGCTGGCTGCTCACCGGGGACGAGTTCGACGC
>DATIQP010000030.1:0-3607 GCA_035470765.1 Polyangiaceae bacterium
GCGAGGGTCGAGCTTCACCCTTTTGCGAGCGCGACAAGGCGTGTTACCCCTTCGCCGTCATGCTCGACATGTTCCGCAGCAAGGGGTTGTCCTCGGTGGTGATGGGCGCCGTCATCGTCGCGACGGTTCTCATCTTCGTCATCCAGTTCAACCCCAGCGCAGGGAAGAAGGCCGCGAGCCTCACCCAGACCTGCGCCGCCACCGTGCGCGGGTACTGCATCGAGCCCAA
This sequence comes from Polyangiaceae bacterium, assembly GCA_035470765.1. GTDB lineage: Bacteria > Myxococcota_A > Polyangia > Polyangiales > Polyangiaceae > DASXHD01. Next base: position 230 of record DATIQP010000030.1, read on the forward strand.
GGACCACAAGGCGGCGTACCTGCTGCTCGTCCCCGTCGACGAGCACGGCGTGCGCCTCTTCGGCCACGCCAAGCAGATGCACCTCCCGGAGATCGCGCTCGACGGGCTCATCGAGCGCGAGCTGCTCGTCAGCGAGGCCGACCGCATCGGCCTCACGGTCAGCGAGGACGAGGTCAACGACGCGATCATCAGCGGCTTCTTGCGCGTGAGCATCCCCGCGGACCGCCCCGAGCTCGAGATGAGCCTGCAGGCGCACGACGGGCGCAAGTACGTCGGCTACTACTTCCGCGACCCCAAGACGAAGGAGTTCGACGAGAAGATCTACAAGCGCAACCTCAAGAACTTGATGGACCGCTCGCCCGTCGAGTTCCGTGAGGTGGAGCAGCGCGAGATCCTCGCCGCGAAGATGCGCGACCTCGTGCGGGCGCCCGTGCGCGTGAGCGAGTCCGAGGCGCTCGACTCCTACCTGGCCGAGAAGAGCTTCGCCGTGATGACGTACGTCGAGATCAAGCCGTCGTTCGTCGCGCGCTACGGCATGAATTGGGAGATCTCGGACGCGGACCTGCAGAAGCAGATCGACTCGTGGGCGCTCAAGCCCGAGAACGCGAGCATCGTCGCGTCGACGCTCGAGTCGCGCAAGAAGGACGCGCCGAAGGACGGCAACCTCCGCCACATTCTCGTGCGCGTGGGCGCGACCGACTCGGCCAAGGCCCACGCCGACGCGCTCGCGAAGATCACCGAGGCCTACATGAGGCTCAACCGGGGCGAGGCGTTCGCCGACGTCGCGCGCGATCTGTCGGACGACTCGAGCAAGAGCAAGGGCGGCTCGCTCGAGACCGACAAGTCCGACGCCTTCCCCGCGGGCTTCCGCGCCGCCGCGGACGCGCTCAGGAACGGCGAGATGACGCACGCCGCGATCGAGAGCGAGCTCGGCTACCACATCATCCTGCGCGACGACGCCTCGCGTCTCGCCAAGGACGTCGCGCGCGAGCTGTTCTTCAAGACGCGGCTGCAGCAGGCCGGCAACGACTTCGCCTCGAAGATCCTCGGCGACATGAAGGCCGGCAAGTCCGCGGACGACGCGATCAAGAACGCCATGGCCGGCCTCAAGCCGGTCCCGTTCGTGAAGGTGATCGCGGACAAGACCATCGTCCACACCGTCGCCGCCAGCAAGGACGGCGGGTCCGCCGCGACGGAGGCCGACGCTTCGGTGGCGGCCTCTTCGGGGGACGCCGGCGCGGCGGAGCCCATCCAGAAGCAGCTCGACCCCGCGCAGGACCAGGATCGGCCCCAGGCGCTCACGTCCTCCTCGCTCCGGCGCGGCGGCGAGGGCCTGCCGCACGTCGGCGCCGAGGCCAACGCCAAGATGCTCGACTTCGCGTTCGGCGCGAAGGAGGGGCAGGTGATGCCCGAGCCGCTCAAGACGGAGGACGGCGGCGTCGACCTGGTCGCCCTCAAGGAGCACAAGCTCGCCACGCGCGAGGAGTTCGACAAGGACCGCGAGACGTACACGCAGATGCTCCTGCGCGTCCGGCAGAACGAGGCGCTCGCGATGTACATGAAGCGCCTGCTCGACGCGTCGAGGCAGGACATCAAGCGCGACGAGTCCTACATGGCGCAGTGGACGCGCGACGCTGGCGCCGCGCCCGACGATGAAGAGCCCTGAGGCCTCGGTTCGAGAAACGCGCGACGAGCTCGAGGTCCGCGACCCGGCGTTCGAGGTGCGCCAGCACCCGCGTGGCGGTCAGATCGTCGTCGTGCCGCAGCAGCACCTGCACCGCGTGCACCTCGGCCTGTACGTGCGGACCGGCTCGCGCTTCGAGACCGAGCGGCTGAGCGGGATCAGCCACTTTCTCGAGCACATGCTCTACCGCGGGACGCCGTCGCTGCGGCACGCCCACGACGTCAACTTCGCCTTCGAGCGGCTGGGCGGCTCGCTCTACGCGGCCACGCAGGTGGACTACGCGGTGTACGCCGTGTCGATGCCGCCGGAGAACCTCGACGAGGGCGCCAAGGTCTTCGCCGAGGTGCTCGCCAAGCCGACGGTCCCGGACGTGGAGATCGAGAAGGGCATCGTCTGCGAGGAGATCCTCGAGGACCTCGACGACGAGGGCCGCCAGGTCGACGCGGACAACGTCTCGCGCGCGCTCATCTATCCGAACCACGCCCTCGGCTACACCATCACCGGCACGCACGACCACGTGAAGAGCTTCACCGAGCCGATGCTGCGCGCGCACCACGGCAAGCATTACTGCGGCGAGAACCTCGTGGTCGTCGTCTCCGGCCACGTGGACCCCGCGCACGGGCTCGAGGTCGGCGCCGCCGTGCTCGACGCCTTCCCGGCGGGGCCGCGCGTCACGGCCGAGGCGCCGGTCCACGCGCAGAAGAAGCCGCGCCTGCGCATGGTGGAGAGCATCAGCAGCCAGACGGAGCTGCGTGTCTGCTTCCGCGCCTTCGCCGAGACAGCGGCCGAGCGTGGCCCGCTCGATCTCATGATGCGCACGATCGACGACGGGATGTCCACGCGGCTGTACCACCGCATCTGCGACGCGCAGGGCCTCTGCTACGACGTGAGCGGCAACTACGATGGCTACGAGGACGACGGCGTGGTCGACCTCTCCGCGGGGGTGATGCACGCGCGAGCCTCGCACGTGGCCGGCGAGATCCTCGCGATGTTGGGCGAGCTCGCGGCGCACGGTCCGACGCCGGACGAGATCGACAAGGCGCGCGCCCGGCGGCGCTGGGAGCTGCGGGCGATGCACGACTCGCCCGAGGAGCTGGGCAGCCTGTTCGCGCTCGGCCTCCTGTTCCAGCGTTTCGCGACGCCGCGGCAGTACTACGAGCGGATCGCGCGCGCGACGCGAGACGAAGTGGTGGAGGTGGCGCGCACGCTGGTGCGCCCGGACCGGCTGAACGTGGTCGCGGTGGGGATGCTCGAAGGCAAAGAAGGAAAGCGGCTCGCGGAGCTGATCAAGAACTACCGGGTCGCCTGAGGCCCGAACCCGTCTCCGTCTCCGCCTCGCCGGCTCAGGGAACGAACCCAGCGAGCGCGTCGAACGGGCCCGTGGCGGTGTGGGCGGGCGCGATCGCGAGGATGCCGTCGCGCTCCGGCTCGAGGCGCTTGGCGAGCGCCGCGAGCGACGCGTGGTTCTGCGCGTGGTCATCGGAGAACAGCCACGGCGCTCCGGCGAGCTTGCCGTCGCTCCTCATGCCGGCGCTGTCGCCCAGAAAGAGCACGCCGGCGACGAGGTAGGCCGCGCTGCCCGCGGTGTGCCCGGGGATCGCGAAGACGCGGACCTCCTTGTCTCCGACCTCGACCTTCTCGCCGTCGTGAAGCGCGCGTGTGACGTGGATGCCGGTCGGCTTGACCGACACGAG
>DATIQP010000031.1:0-10998 GCA_035470765.1 Polyangiaceae bacterium
TCCGAGTCGGTCATCGCGGGAGCGCTCATGCTCCGAGTATACCTCGGTTCTACTCTTGGGGCTCTCCGCCGTCGGCCGGGTCCGCTTCGTCGCCGGCCGTCCCGTACATCTTCTCGGCGATGGCGAAGACCATGGCCTCGAGGCCCTGGTGAGCCTCGCGGATGAGGGCGATGTCGCTCGCGCTGTCGAGCAGCGCGCGCAGCTGGGCGGCTTGTTGTCGCGCCGCGTCGAGGACCTCACCGTCGACGAGATCGGCGTAGCCTTCGAGGGCGGCACCGGTGGTGTAGAGCAGGGTTTCGGCCTGGTTTTTCAGCTCGGCGAGCTCCCGGCGCATCTCGTCGGCCTGACGGAACCTCTCGCCCTCGTTCACGAGGCGCTCGACGTCATCCTGCGAGAGCCCGCTCCCCGCGGTCACGCGGATCGTCTGGGCGCGGCCCGTGCCGAGGTCTTTGGCCTCGATGCTCACGACGCCGTTCGCGTCGATCTTGAAGGTGACCTGGATCTTGGGGACCTGGCGCGGCGCCGGCGGGATGCCGGTCAGCTCGAAGCGCGTGAGCGAGCGGTTGTCGGCCGCCATCTGGCGCTCGCCCTGCAGGACGTGGATGGGCACGAACGACTGGTTGTCGACGCTGGTCGTGAAGATCTCGCTGCGCTCGGTCGGGATGGTGGTGTTTCGCGGGATGAGCGGCGTGAAGACGCCGCCGCCCGTCTCTACGCCGAGCGAGAGCGGCGTGACGTCGAGCAAGAGGACCTCGACGTTGCCCTCGCCTTGGAGCACAGCGCCTTGCAGCGCAGCGCCGGCGGCGACGACCTCGTCCGGGTTGACGCCCTTGTGAGGGTCCTTGCCGAAGAACTCCTTGACCGCCCTCTGCACCGCCGGCATGCGCGTCATGCCGCCGACGAGCACGACGTTGTGGATGTCGGCCGGAGTGAGCTTCGCGTCGGCGAGCGCCTTCTTGCAGGGCTCGAGCGTCCCGTCGATGAGGTCCATCGTGAGCACCTCGAGCTCTGCACGCGTGAGCGTCTTGACGACGTGGAGCGGCTCGCCCTTGCTGCCCGTACCCGTGCTCGTGGCGATGAACGGGAGGTTGATCTCCGTCTCCAGCGACGAGCTGAGCTCGTGCTTGGCCTTCTCGGCGGCCTCTTTCAGGCGCTGCAGCGCCATGCGATCGCGCCGGAGGTCGACGTTGTGCTCCCTCTGGAACGCGTCGGCGATGGCGTCGACGAGGCGCTGGTCGAAGTCCTCTCCGCCGAGGTGCGTGTCGCCGTTGGTCGCCTTGACGGAGAACACCCCGTCGCGGATCTCGAGGATCGAGATGTCGAACGTGCCGCCGCCGAGGTCGTAGACGGCGATGCGCTCGGTCTGCTTCTTGTCGAGCCCGTAAGCGAGCGCGGCGGCCGTGGGCTCGTTGATGATGCGCTTGACGTCGAGCCCGGCGATCTTGCCCGCGTCCTTGGTCGCCTGGCGCTGCGCGTCGTCGAAGTAGGCGGGGACGGTGACCACGGCCTCCGTGACGGGCTCGCCGAGGAAGGCCTCGGCGATCTCCTTCATCTTGAGCAGGATGATCGACGAGATCTCGGGCGGCGACATATCGCGCCCGGCGACCGACACCCACGCGTCGCCGTTGGGCGCCTCGATGATCTTGTACGGCGCGAGCTTGAGCTGCCGCTGGACCTCCTCGTCCTTGAACTTGCGGCCCATCAAGCGCTTCACCGCGTAGACGGTGTTCGTGGCGTTGGTCACGGCCTGCCGCTTCGCCGTCTGCCCGACGAGGCGCTCTCCGCTCAGGGAGAAGCCCACGATGGATGGCGTGGTGCGCGCGCCTTCGGCGTTCGGGATGATGCGCACCTCGAGCTTGCCGTGCGCGCCGGCGGCCTCGACGATCGCGACGCAGGAGTTCGTGGTGCCGAGGTCGATGCCGATGACCTTCCCCATGGCTTCAACCTACCATCGCGGCCTTGGCCGCAGAGCAGGGAACCTTCGCATCACGCGTCCGGCTTGGCCTCGCCCGACTTCGGCTTGGCCACGACCACCATCGCCGCGCGCACCAGCTTCTCGCCCGCGGCGTAGCCCGGCTGGACCTCGGCGACGACCGTCCCCGGGGGGTGCTCGTCCGTCTCGACTTGCTGGATGGCCTCGTGCATCGACGGATCGAACGGGCTGCCCGTCGTGGGGACGCGGTTGATCCCGACGCGCGCGAGCGTGCCCTCGAACTGCTTGAGGATCATGGTGAGCCCGTCGGCCACGGCCTTGACGTCGGTGGCGCGCTGGGCGCTCTGGATGGCGCGCTCGAGGTTGTCGAAGACCGGCAAGAGCTCCTTGAGCAGGTCCTCGCGGCCGCCGCGGCGCGCGTCCTCGAGCTCGCGCTTGGTCCGCTTGCGGAAGTTGTCGAAGTCGGCGGCGGTGCGGACGAGCATGTCCTTCATCTTGGCCGCCTCGGCCTGGGCAAGCTCGAGCGGATCGGCGGGGGCCTCCTCGGCCGCTGCGTCCGTCTCCGCGGCCTGCTCCTCCGCGTCGTCCCGTTCCTCGGTGTTCTCGCTCTCGGTCATGATCGACTCTCGCCCGTGCCGTCGCCGGGCATCGACAGGGTAAGTACGCTATCGGATTTCTGCACGGAAAAGTAAAGCCCTCGAGCGTAGAGCCGGCGCCGCTCGGAGGGGGACAGATCGCCCGAACGGATACCCATGTGCGAGAGCAGGATCGCGGCCGTGACGCTCACGTTCAGGCTCTCCACGAAGCCGCGCATCGGGACGCGGACGCGCCGGTCGCAGGCTCGCGCGAGCTCTTCCGTGATCCCGTCGCGTTCGTTTCCGAGCACCAGCGCGAAGCGCGGGATGTCGGCCAGGTCGGCCGGCAGGAGCTCCCCGTCGGGGTGGGCGCCGACGAGCAGCATTCCCTTGGCGCGAACGGCCGCAATGGCGCTCTCGGCGTCGACGTGGGCCTCGACGTCGACCCACTTCTCGGCGCTGCGCGCGACCGACCCCGCGGCGAGGAAGGGCTCCCGGCGCTCGACGACGTGCAGGGTCTGGATGCCGAACGCCTCGCAGGTACGCAGCACCGCCGCACCGTTGTGAGGGTCGTGCGGCGCGTCGAAGATGACGGTCACGCTCTCGAGGCGACGCTCGATCACTTCCATCAGCCGCTCGCGGCGCCGTTCGAGCGACAGCGGCTCGAGCAGCTGGATGACGCGCTCCGGATCGCGCCGCTCGAGCGTCGCGATTCGCTTGGGGACGAGGTCTTCTCGCCGGATCACCCCCTGTGTGCTGCGCCGCATGTCGTTCGTGCTCCGTGGCTCGCGCCGCGATGGTGTCTATATCTTCGAAAATATATGTAAAATTGGCGACCAAAGAATGGGCCATCGGAACGGGCCCGCGCTAGGCTTTTGGACGGACCCGTCTGCCCGGCCGTCCATCCGATAATCCCGTAGCATGGCCCCCCGAAACTCCATCGATACCCGCCTCCCGCCGCCTCCGCGGCGCAGGCGCGGGCGTGGGTTCAACGCCGGCCGGGCCCTGGCGCGCCTCGTGGCGGTGGTCCTGGCGCTCTTCGGCGCCTTGCCCATCCTCGCCGTGAGCTTCATCCAGTCGGCGCAGGCGAAGTCCTGGGCGACGCGAGAGACGACGAGGATCCTGGCCGAGCAGGGAATCACCGCGCATTTCAAAGTCGCGCTGCACCTCTGGCCCCTCTCGCTCGAGCTCGACGACGTGCGCGTCGATTCGTCCGACGGGGGCGCCCCGTTCCTCACGGCGGCCAAGGCCCGGGTCAGGCCGCGCGTCTTCGCCCTGATGAGCGGCAAGTTGCTCATCGACGAGATCACCATCGACGCGCCGCGCGTGCGGCTCGTGGTCAAGGACGGCAAGCTCGCCAACCTGGCCGTCAAGCTGCCTTCCTCGGGCTCGAGCGAGCCCATCCACATGCCGTTCGAGGCCTTCGCGATCAGCGACGGCGACATCGACGCGACCGTCGTCGGCGACGGCGGCGACGTCCGGGTCAGGGCCCACCAGCTCGACGTGGACGTCACGACCGAGGACGACCGGCTCCGCGGCTCGTCGATGGAGATCCGCGTCGGGATGGGTCCGAGCACGGTCACGCGCGAGCGTCGCGGCGCCGACGGCACGGCGTTCGACGACGACTCGATCTGCTCGATCGACGCGCGCCTGCGCGTCACCCCGGACGACGTGACCATCCACCGCATCGAGATCCAGGGCGCCGCCGATCTCGACCCGGCGGCGGAGACGGCGCCGCCGTGCAACCTCGCGCAGGCCGATCCGCGCCGCGTGGAGCTCGAGCTCAACCACGTCCACGCCAGGCTGCCCAAGGGCGAAGCGCCCCCGCCCGACTTCAACGGCCACGTCCACGTGCGCCTGCCCGTCGCCATCGCCGCGCGCCTCACCAAGCTCCCCGAGGTGGACGGTTGGGTCGCCGCGGACGCCGACGTGCGGATGGCGCCCGGCATGAACCTGCCGGAGGTGAGCGGCCACGTGAGCGGGGCCAACCTCCGCCTCGAGCGATACCACCTCGCCGAGACGCTCGACTCGGAGGTCACGCTCCGCGACAACGTCATCCGCAGCACAAAGACCACCGTCAAGCTGGCCAACGGCACGGTCAACCTGAAGGACGTGCACGTCGAGCCGCTGGCCAAGACGCTGGGCATCGGCGCGACCGACATCGACGGCGTCGACTTCGCGCAGTTGATGCGAGACCTCGGCGTCGCGGCCCACCCGCACGTCACGTGGGACATCGCCGAGGTCCACATGGCGAATTTCGGCGGCACGCTCGACCCGGTCAAGATGGACGGGGACTTCACCGCGGTCACGAAGAACTTCGGCCTGTACGACCGGCACGTCGCGGAGCCGAGCCGCCAGCGCCTCGTCGGCTTCTCCGAGGCCAAGGTGGGCGCGCACTTCGCGCTCCGGCCGGACTCGGTGCAGTTCAAGAATGCGCACGCCGAGCTCGCGCGCAGCCGCGTCGAGGGCGGCTTCGTGCTGATCGGCTTCGACAACAAGCTGCGCGTCGAGGTGCCGAAGGCGCACGTGGGCCTCAAGGACATCACGCCGCTCGCGAGCCTCCCCATCGCGGGCGAGGCCGACGTGCAGGTCCACGTGGGGCCGGACATGGGCGATCCCAAGGTCACGGGCGACGGCACCGTCACGGGCTTCTCGCTCGCCGGCATGCCGTTCGGCAACGTGACGGCCCTCCACGCCGAGCTCGACGGCGAGGTCCTCACGCTGAAGAACGTCAAGGCGCAGAAGAACAAGAGCACCTACGAGATGCCGCAGGGCACGCTCGACTTCAGCGCGCCCGGGGGCGGCATGAAGATGGACGGGCTCGTGCGCGCCATCACCCTCGACGTCCGGGACGTGCTCGACGTCTTCCAGATGAACGAGGATCCGCGCTTCGAGGGGATCTACGGCAACGCGTCGGGCGACGCGACGTTCCACCTCGGTCTCGGCGGCCACGAGGACGAGTGTGGCAAGGGCCTCATCACGGTCCACGCGAGCCCGCACCTCTCGAACGTGGAGCTCTTCGGGGAGAAGTTCGACGACGGCGACGCGGACCTCGATCTGCGCTGGCGCGATCGCGACGCGGGCTTCGCGGGCGCCGACCTGCAGGTGCACGCGTTCACGCTCCACAAAGTGCGTCGCGAGCGCGACGGCGCCGCGTTCGGCTCGCTGCTCGGCTCGGTGTCGGTGCAGCCGGGCGGCGTGCTCCACGGCAACGTGGTGCTCGAGGGCGTGCCGCTCTCGCGCCTGCAGACGCTCGGCTCGCTCGCGCCGCAGCTCGAGGGGACGGTCTCGGGGATCGCCCAGCTCGGTGGGACGATCGACTCGTTCACGGCCGAGGCCGACGTGGACGTCTCGCCGCTCCACATCCGAGCGGCGGACTTCGGCGCGTCGAAGCTGCACGTGACGATGACGCAGCTGCCCACGCCGACGAAGATCATCGGCAAGACCCGCTGCGGTGCTCCGATGACCGCGCCATTCGACAAGGAGGCCTACCTCCGGGACACGTCTTCGCACGGCACCTACGTGGTCAAGGGCGACCTGCTCGGCGGTCAGGTGCACATCGACAACCTGACGGCGACGCGCGCGAAGCAGATGGAGGTCTCCGGCCTGCTGAAGGTCTCGCGCCTCGCGCTCGGCTCCGTGGTGCAGGCCGCGGGCCTCGACGAAGGAGGCCTGGCGAAGCTCAAGGGCGAGCTCTCGGGCGATCTGTACATCGACCACGTCAAGCAGGGCGACTTCGCCAACGCCGCCGTGCGCTTCGCGCCGCACGTGCTGTCCATCGAAGACGAGGGAAAGAAGCTCGTGCTCGCGCCGACGTCCGGCGTCATCGCGCTCGCCTCCGGGACCGTGACCATCCCACCTCTGGATCTCGACCTCGCGGCGACGGGCGGCGTGACGGGAGCCATCACGCTCAAGGGTGCGGTCAAGGACGTGATCGACGGCGGGGTGCTCGACATCGACGCGGACCTCAAGCCGCTGGACCTGAGCATGCTCGCCGGCGTCGTCCCCAAGCTCGATCGCGCGACGGGCTCGCTCTCGGGCACCGCGCACATCACCGGGAAGGCCGAGGACCCTCAGCTCGAGGGCGACGTGAAGCTCCGCGCGAGCGAGCTGTTCGTGCGCGGCCTGCCCGCGCCCATCAACGACGTCGAGGTGGACCTGCGCGCCGACGCCTCGCAGATCCGCGTCGCGCGGGGCGTGGCGAAGTTCGCGGGCGGAACGCTGATGCTGGGCGGGCGGGTGCCGATCCGCAACCTCTCGATCGGCAACGTCGAGCTCACGCTCGCGGCTCGCAACATCCGACTCTCCCCGGCGGACGGCATCAGCGCGGGGCTCGACGCGGATCTGGAGCTCTCGACCGACGACAACGGCGTCGACCACCGCAAGCTCCCGCACCTCCAGGGCGAGGTCGTCGTCTCCTCCATGGAGTACACGCGGCCGGTCAACCTCGCCGCCGACCTCACGAGCTTCGGGACCCGCGCCAAGCGCACGGAGATCGAGACCTACGACCCGTCTCAGGACGCGCTGACGCTCGACCTGCGGGTGCGCGCCAAGGTTCCGCTGCGCATCAAGAACAACCTCGTCGACGCGCAGCTCGCCCTCGACAGCGGCGCGCTCGTCGTGTCCGGCACCAACCAGCGATTCGGCCTGCGCGGCGAGATGCACGCGCTGGCCGGCGGGCGGCTGCGGCTGCCGTTCGGCAACAACGTCTTCGAGATCAAGCAGGGCATCATCCGCTTCGACGACCCGACGCGCATCGCCGCGAACGTGGACCTGCAGGCGACGACCGAGTACCGCCGCACCTCCGGCCAGAGCACAGGGGCGACGAGCTCCTCCAGCACGACCGGCACCACCTGGCGCATCGCCCTGCACGCCTACGGCGACACCGACGATCTCAAGATCGATCTCACCAGCGAGCCGCAGCTCTCGAAGGAGGACATCCTCCTCCTGCTCACCATCGGCATCACCCAGGCCGAGGCCGCGCAGCTCCAGGCCGGCTCGCTCGGCACCAGCGTCGCGCTCGAGGCCCTCAGCGCGCTGAGCGGCGCCTCGACGGCCATCAACAAGGCCGTTCCGATCATCGACGACTTCAAATTCGGCAGCGCCTACTCGCCTCGAAGCGGGCGCAGCGAGCCGACGGTGACCGTCGGCAAGAGCATCACGAAGGACGTGAGCGCCAACGTGTCGACCAGCCTCTCCGAGGACCGCGAGCTCCGCGCCAACGTCATGTGGCGGCTCGGTCAGCACTTCAGCGTGCAAGCCTCGTACGACAACGTGAACAATGACGTAACATCCAGCGCAGTCGGGAACTTGGGTGTCGATCTGCGGTGGAGAATTGAGTTCCAATAGGTCTCTCTGGCTCGCCATTTTTTCGGTGCTGATCCTCGTCCTCGCGGGGCGAGGTGCGCACGCCGACGCGCCGCTGGAGGTGACCGTGCTGCCCTTGCCGCAGGCTCCGCCGCTCGAGAAGAGCGCGGCGGCCGTCCCGGCGCCGGCCCCTGACCTGACCGCCTTCGTGGGCAAGCCGGTGCGCGCCGTGGAGGCCGTGCTCGAGGACGATCCGTGGCAGGACATCAAGCCGCCTGTGCTCCGACGCGTGCGCCTGGGCGAGCCTTTCTCCCCCGGGCTCGCGCGCGCGGCGCTGCTCGAGGCCGTGGACAGCGGCACCCTCGCCGACGCGAAGGTCAACGTCATCGCCGAGGGAGACGGCGTCCGCATCCGCGTGCACGGCGTTCCGCGGCGCCTGGTCGACTCCATCCGCGTCGAGCTCCACAAGACGCCGCTCGAGCGCGAGGAGATCCTGCGCGAGGCGGGGCTCGAGGAGGGCGGCGAGGTGCTCGGTGACGACCTCGATCTGCGCAAGCGCCGCATCGAGGTGCTGCTCGCGCGCCACGGCTTCCCGCAGCCGCAGGTCGACCTCACCACGCGGCAGACCGACGCGCCCACGCGCGTGATTCTGCTCCTCGACATCAACGGGGGCGTGCCGCGCGAGGTCCAGCGGCGGGCCTTCTACGTCTTCGGCGCGAAGGAGGACGACGTCCGGCGCTACACGAAGGACTACAGCGTCGACAAGGGCGACCGCGCCGACGAGCCGGCCTTGCAGGAGGCCGACGCGAGCCTCGGCGAGAAGCTCCGGACCGCGGGCTGGTACGAGGCAGAGGTGAGCCACGACGTGGTCCTGGTCAGGCCCGCGGGCTCCACCGACAAGGGCCTCGTGACGCTCCGGGTGCGCGTCGACGCGGGCCCGCGCTACCTGCCTCGCTTCGAAGGCGCCGTGCACTACGACGCCGACGCGCTCACGGACGCGCTCGGCGTCGACACCGATCCGGATCACGGTCCGCAGCACCTCGCGGACAAGCTGCGCCGCTACTACGTCTCGCGCGGCTTCCTGGACGCAACCGTCGCCGTCGAGATGCGCGGCAAGCCCACCGACTCGACGCGCTTCATGGTCTTCGTCGTGAACGAGGGCCAGCGCGTCGTCGTCGCCTCGCGCGGGTACCCTTGCGTGAGCGAAGCGGACATCCATGGCCTGACGGGAGGCGGGCCGAGCTCGGCATCGGCGATCGGCCGCGAGATCGACAGCTTCCTCGACGAGGACCTGCCCGGCGCCGACTTCCTGGTCGACCCCAACCCTCAAGGCGTCGATGCGCTGCTCGGCGGGGGCGCTGGCTCGCGCGTCCTCCCCATCGACCTCGACCCGAACGCCACGTTCGCTCCGGAGACCTATGACAAGGCCGTCGCGCACCTGCAGGAGCTCTATCGCAACGAGGGCTTCCTCAGCGCGTTGGTGGGGCCGGTGCAGATCCTGCGGCGTCGCTGCGATCCGAAATCGCCGGCCGGCCGCTGCGTGCCCGTGCCCTTCACGGACGCGATCCCCGACGCGTGCGCCTACGACCGCAGCGGCCTACCGCTGCCGGTGGCTCCGCTCGACGCGCGGTTCACGTGCGTGCCCGATCCGGCGCACGGCCTGGAGTGCGAGCCGCGCCTCGCCCTGCGCGTCCCCATCAAGCTGGGCCCGCGCACGACCCTCCACGACGTCGCTTTCTTCGGCGCCAAGTCGCTCAGCGACAAGGAGCTCGCCGACGCGGCCGACCTCGCGCTCGGGCAGCCGGCCAACACGCTTAAGATCGACGAGGCGCGCCGGCGCATCGTCGACCGCTACCGCGAGGAGGGCTTCTTCTACGCCGACGTGAAGTTCGAGGTGCAGCGCTCGATGGACAACACCCACGCGCGCGTCCGCTTCGACATCACCGAGGGCGACCGCGTGATCGTGCGGCAGATCGTGATCGAGGGAAACAAGATCACCAACGAGTCGGTGATCCTGCGGCGCGTCGCCCTCGAGGTCGGCAAGCCGTACCGCGCGAGCCTGGTGCGCCGGACGCAGGAGCGCATCGCCACCCTCAACGTCTTCAGCAGCGTCAGCGTGGTGCTGCAGAACCCGCAGGTGCCGCAGCGCGACAAGGTCGTCATCATCACCGTCCACGAGAAGCCGACCCAGTACTTCGAGCTCGCCCCCGGCTTCTCGACGGGGGAGGGCATCCGCCTCGCCGCCGAGTACGGCTACACCAACATCTTCGGCAGCGCGATCAGCCTCACGCTCCGCGGGCGGGTCTCGTATCTGCCCGACTTCCTCATCGCCGACCCGAGCATCGCCGCGACCTTCGCGACGTTGAAGCTCTCGGAGCGCATCGCCTACCGCGTGACGCTGTCGCTCGGCTTGCCGGACATCTTGCTGGGCCCGGACGTCCGCATGAACCTCGACGGCGTCTACATGCAGGACGTGGAGCGGTTCTTCCTGGTGGACAAGGCTGCCGTACTCCCGACGGTTTACTGGCGCCCTCACCGTCAGCACAACCTCGCGTTTTCCGGCAGCGCCGAGTACAACAATCTCTTCGTCTTCAACAACCAGTCGCCAGCGCAGGCGCTCGCCCAGGCGGGCGGTAACCTCGACGTCCAGCGCCTGCTGCGCGCGCCCGCGGGCCAGAGCGAGGTCTTCTCGCAGCGCGTGCTCTGGACCTGGGACCGGCGCGACAACTCGTTCAACGCACACGAGGGCACGTACCTCGCGCTGGGCGCGGAGCACGTCGACTGGTTCCCCATCGGCAACCCGCCCTTCATCGAGGACACCGTTCACTGCACGACGTGCGCTCCCATGCCCGGCGGGGTGCTGCCAACGCCGCCGCAGGCGGTGGTCCAGGTCAACCCCGGCCACTTCCTCAAGCTCTCGCAGACGTTCTCGGGGTACTTCCCGTTGCCGTTCTTCAAGAAGATCATCGTCGCGGCGACGCTGCGCCTCGGCGAGATCATCCAGTTCGACAGCGCCTCGACCACCTACCCGGATCGCTACTTCTTCATGGGCGGCATCGACTCGCTGCGGAGCTTCCAGCAGGACAGCATGATGCCGCAGGACGCCGTCGATCAGATCAACGCGTCGAACGGCAGGATCCAGCCCAACCAGATCGCCATCCGTGGCGGCAACCTGATGGTCAA
>DATIQP010000032.1:0-9181 GCA_035470765.1 Polyangiaceae bacterium
CGGCGCAGGCGACGACGATGGCGTTCGATCCGACGACGCTCACCGTCCCGGCCGGCTCCACCGTGCACCTCGTCCTCGAGAACAAGAAGCCGGGCGCGCTCGCGCACAACTGGGCGCTCGTGAACCCCGGCACCGAGGCGAAGGTCGCCGCGGACGGGCTCGCGAAGGGCGAGGCGGCGAACTACATCGCGCCCGAGGCCGACCTGCTCGCCAACACCGAGCTCGTCAAGCCGGGCACGACGGGCGAGGTGACGTTCAAGGCGCCGGCCGCGGGGAAGTACCCGTACATCTGTACGTTCCCCGGGCACTACATGATGATGAAGGGGACGCTCACGGTCACGCCGTGAGGTCCCCCGGAGCTCAGGGGCCGTAGAAGTAGTAGTCGGCGGTGTAGCCGACCTTCTGCGTCGTCCCCGAGCTCTGCGAGTCGCACGTCGAGGTGGGGGCGACGCCGCCGTCGGTGTCGAGGCGGTGCACCCACTCCGTGGCGGTGATGGGGCCGGTGCCGCCGGAGCTCGTCGTCTGGAGCAGCAGCCACGGCACCGAGCTCGCGCCGCCGTCCGGCGTGTACGCCGCGGACTTCGCGCCAATGATGTACGCGTTGTCGATCGTCATCCACTCGGGCGCGGCGGCGCCGCCGTCCGAGGCGAAGTGGTGGCCGATGACGTTCGCGTTGCAGTCGCGCAGCTCGGCCTCCGGACCGACGAAGACCCATTTGTACGAGCTGCCAGCGTCCGTCGTGACTTGCTCGCAGGTGTAGTCCTGGGTGCCGACGCCCGCGGCGTGGATGATCACGGTCGTGCCGCCGTCCGGGATGGCGAGCGCGGGCGGCACCGTCGGCGCGGCCGTCCAGCTCGAAGGGCAGCCCGCGTCGGACGCGTCCCCACCGCTCGCGTCGCCGCCGCCGGAGTCGGTCGTGCTCGAGTCCGGCTTGGACGAATCCGGATTGCTCGTCACGTCCTGCGATGCGTCGGACGAAGCGTCCGGATTGTCTCCTCCGCCGCTGCAGGCCTGGGCCAGAAGCGACACGCCCACCGATGACGCGACCACGGCCGCGCGCAAACCCCACTTGATCATGGTCTCTCCCTTTTTTTGGACCGTTCACCGCAGGCAAAGCCATCGCGGCCCGGACGAGGGGGGATCACGTACGATGCGGGCGAAGGTTTCGCTCGCGCTTCGACCTTCTACGATCGAGCGTGCGGGAGCGAGCGCACGCGGATCGCCATGAGCCACTTCCCGCACGCCGCGCCTACCACGCCGAGCAGCAGCATCGGGACGAGGTGACCGTGCAGCACGTGCGGCGCGTTGACCAGCGGGCACCACGCGTCGACCAGGACGCCCGCGAGCGCGCCGGCTGCGATCCCCGCGGCTGTACCCTGGAGCGCGGGCTGGACGACGGCCGTCCGGTGGCGCACCGCCGTGATGCTGGCGAGCAACGCGCCGCCCATCGAGAGCGTCAGTGCCAGGCAACGCCAGCCGAATTTCTGCGCCGGCTCCTCGTACTTTCCGTGCCAGGAGGTGAGCCAGAAGAAAGCGGCCGCCGGCAGGAGCACCGCGACCAGCGCGAGCACGTAGGGTCGCGGGCCGGTCATCGAGCCGCGCCGGCCGAGGGCGCCCCAGGCGCCCACCAGAGCGATCAGCGTCGCCCCGCCGGTGATCCACGCGGAAATCGAGGCGGGCCGCGCGTGGGCATGAAAAAAGCCCCCTGAATACCAGAAGATGGCCTGCATCACGGCCACGGAGAGCCCGTAGAGGACGAGCGCGCGCCTGCGCCCCTGGGCGCGCGTTCGCGCCGGCTGCGCTGCGACTCCCGCGAGGATGCGGGACCGGATGTCGTCCTGGGCCATCATGGGGAAGAGGGTGCTCTCGTCCTGGAATACGTGCGACCCATCGTAAGGTTTCGGTCGCTCGATGTACACGTAGCTTAAATGTGCGAGGCCCTCGTCCCCGTAGGGCGAAGGCCTCGTCCCGTGAAATCTGCGCTGCTCCCCCCGGGTCCTCGGGGTCGCCGGCGCGGAGCCCGATTCGCGGTCAATCGTGCGAAGGGCGGGCCACGTCCGCGGTTCGCGTCTCGAGCGTGCGGACCGGGACGAGCTCGCCAACCGGCCTGTGATCGGCGTCGAGGTCGCCCTCCCAGATGGCGCCGTCCTTCTGGAACGTGATCCGGTAGCCGCGCCCGTCGTCGAAGCCGTTGAGCGAATCGCGCGGCGTGACGCGCAGGTCCGTGACGGCGTCGCTGCCGGGGATGGACCAGAGCGCGTGGGGCTCGGTCCACTCGCGGTAGCTCCACCAGAGGTTGCCGGCCTCCGCCCGAACGCAGAGCGGGTGCGCGGACGCGGAGCTCGCGATGCGCGGGTTGACGGCAGACGACTGCGAGGCGCAGGCCGCGGACAGAGCGGCGAGCGCGATGAAGAGCATCGCTCTCATGGTTCCCTTTCCCTCCGGGACGGCCTCACCGTCCCTTCTGTGATCTTCCACGCAGCGGCGGCGCCGGGGTTTCGCCGAATGCGTCGAAAAAAGAACGGCTCAGCCGCCGAGGACGGTGACGACCAGCGCGCGCGTGTGGCGCGCGGCGCGATGCTCCCACACGTACAAGGCCTGCCAGGTGCCGAGCGCGAGCCTGCCGTTGCGCACCGGGATGGTCTCGCTCGTCTTGGTGACGGCCGCGCGCAGGTGCGCCGGCATGTCGTCGAGGCCCTCGGCGTCGTGCTCATAAGCGCGCGCGTCCTCGGGCGCGAGCCGCGACATCCACCGCTCGAGATCTCGCAGCACCGCCGGATCGGCGTTCTCCTGGATGACGAGCGAGGCGCTCGTGTGTGCGAGAAACACGTTGCAGAGTCCGGTCGTCACGCCGCTCGCCGCGACGACGTCGCGCACCGACGCCGTCACGTCGTACAGACCTCGACCGTCGGTGGCGAGCTCGATGGTCTTCTCTCGCACCATCATCCGCCGCCGCCGACCGCCGACGCGCACTGGCTCGGCGTGCACGTCGACGCCGTACCGCAGGTGTTGCAGGTCTGCGTGCACGTGGTCGTGCACTGACCGTAGTCCGCGCTGCATTTCTGCGGCGAGGCGGTGCAGCTCGCGAGGGTCGCGCTGCACGCGCTCCCGCAGTCGCTGGCCTGGAGGAGACACTGCTGGCACGTGGTGAGCGCGTCGCTCGGGGCGTCGGAGGCGTCGGAGGCGTCGGAGGCGTCCAGGGAGGCATCGGAGTCGACGTTCTGGTAGCCGTCCATCCCCGTGATGGCGTTGCACGCGCAGACGCCGAGCAGCAGTGGCAGGTACGCTCGCATCAGAAGGTGCCCGTCAAAAGGAGGGTGCCAGCTCCCACGTCGAGCCGCAAGGTCCCCTGCCGCGGCGCCACGATCGCGTGATGCGAGGTCAAGAGGCCCACGACCCCGACGACCGCGAAGACACCCGCGGCCGCGAACGCGATCGTCGACGTCCAGCCGAGGGCGAGCGACGCGTTGAGGTCGCCGTGGTACGGCGGCGGACACTGGCCGTTCGGGCACTCTTGCTTCACGGTGTTCGCGGTGGCGATCGCGGCGATCCCGGTCGCGATGCCCGCGACGAGGCCGACGCCCGCTCCCACGCCGCCGACGTAGACGAGCGCGTTGGGCTGCAGCTTGCCGCGGCGCGGAGGCGGCGGCGGCGGCGGGGGAGGGTTGCCCTGCTCCGCTTGCTCGGCCTCGAGATGGAGCTGCCGCTGCTCGCCCTCGCGAAGGTCGACCTCCGCGCGGCCCACTCGCCCGCTGGCGCGAACGACGACCACGTGGTGGCCGGGGTCGAGGATGCGCGGCGCGCGCGCTGCGTCCTTGGGCACGGGCTGATCGTCGATCGTGATGGCGGGCTGGGCGCCGAAGTCCGTGTCGATCGACAGCGCGGCGAGCTTGGCCTTCGCGGCGTCGGCCGCCTGGGCCGCCTGGTCGCGCGCCTCCTGGGCCTTCGGGGACTCGTCCGGCTTCTTGGGCATGTGCGAGGCGTCGAGCAGGATCTCGCGGCCCTCGAGGATCTTGCCCGAGGCGATCAGCGTCTTGCCGAGCTCGAGGGCCGTGATCGGCGTCGGCACCAGCGCGTACGCCGCGCGGAACCGTTGCAGGGCACCCGGCACGTCGCCCTTGTCGCGCAGCGCGAGGCCCTCGACGAACTGCGCCTTCGCCGTCTCGACGTCGGACGGGGAGGGCTCGGCGGGTTTCGACGCCTGTTCGGGTGCGGCCGCGGGGGCGGCTTGGGCGAGCGCGTCGGTGGCCGAGATGGCGAGAGAGAGCGCCGCCGCGAGGGCGGCGAGCCTACTGGATGACCACGTCGTGCGGCTTCTTCCCATTCTTCCCGGTGCTCGAGGGCCTTGGAGCGATCGTGCCGCGAGGCCTCGGGCTTTGGGGCTTCGCCGACGGATGGCTCGCGCCCATACTAGCCGCGCTTGGGCTCTCAGATCCAATCGGTGCAGCGGACGGCTCCGGGGGCGGCGGGATCGAAGGGTCGGCGGCGGGCGCGGCCGATGGGATCGGGGTCGTCGCGACCGGGGTTATCGCGACCGTGCTCTTCGTGCCCGACGTGTGGCCGATGAGGGCGCCGAGACCGATCACTGCGCCGACGCCGAGCGCCGCGGCCACGGCGATGAGCCCCCACCGCTTCCGCGTGACCACGGAGGCGGGCGACTCTCCCTCGGGGAGCGAGGACGAGTACGCGGGGGGAAGGGCGTTCTCGACGACGATTCCCGCCGGCGTGTCGGGCTGGGCGGAGCCCGCCGCGGCTTGCCGCGACGCACCGACGCCGTCGGGAGAGGCCTCGTCGGGGGAGCTCCCGTTGCGCCGGCCGTTCATGGTGCCCTGCTCGAGCATGTCCTTGATGCGCTGGCGCTCGCCCGCGGCGTCGAGCGCGAGCTTGACCACGCGCTTGCGCTCCGCGATGCGCTCGCCCGTGTGCTCGGTGACGAAGGCCCCCAGCTCCTCCGCGCCCGCGCGCACCTTCATCTGCACCATCGCGTCCTCGAGGGCCGAGCGCATCTCCGCCGCGGTGGCGAAGCGGGCGTCCGGCTCGCGCGCGAGCGCCTTGAGGATCAGCTTTTCGACGGCGGGGTGGGGCGCGTGCTTCACCGCCTTGATCTCGTCCCCGGTGATCAGCGAGTGCAGCCGCGCCATGTCGTTCGGGCCGTCGTAGGGGGCTTGCCCCTCGAAGATCTCGTAGGCCATCGCGGCGAGCGCGAAGATGTCGCTCCTCCGATCGACGGGCTTGGCCAGGGCCTGCTCGGGCGCCATGTAGCGGCTCTTGCCCTTCGCGAAGCCGGCCCCGGTCTCCTCGCCGAGCCGGTCGCGCGCCTTGGCCACGCCGAAGTCGATCAGCTTCGAGAGCCCGCTGTGGGAGATGAGCACGTTCTGCGGGGACACGTCGCGGTGCACCACGCCGAGCGGCGTGCCGTCCTCGCCGCGGAGCTCGTGCGCCGCGTGCAGCCCAGAGCAGATGTCCGAAAGCATGCGCAGCACGAGCGGGATGGGCATCGTGATCGAGCGCCGGTCCAGCGTGCGGCGAAGCCGCGAGAGCGGGTCGCCGTCGACGTACTCCATGACGAGGTAGAGGAAGTCTCGCCACTCGCCGAGGTCCAGGATCTTCGCGACGTTGGGGTGGTCGACGCCGCTCGCGATCCGCGCCTCGTCGAGGAACATCTTGCGGAAGCGCTCGTCGAGCGCGTGCTCGGGCAGGATGGTCTTGACCGCGACGAGCTTCTCGAAGCCGTGCTTGCCCTTGAAGCGCCCCAGCCACACGTGGGCCATGCCCCCCCGCGCGATCGTACAGAGCAGCTCGTACCGATCGAGAACGACGCCCGGCTCGAGCGTGGCCTGGGGGGGAATGGAATCCGCCACGCCCTGAGTATCAGCCACAATCCCCCCTTTCGCCAGTGTCGGTCAGTTGGGGGGCAGCACCGGCGGCTTGGTGTCGTCCTGGACACACGACGAGAGGTCGAAGAAGAGGAACTCCAGCGCGTTCAGGTTGGACTGGTAGGAGCTGTCCATGTTCTGGCAGAACCCGGTCGAGGTCCCGGCGACGTGGACGTCGGAGAAGACCGCGCGCCCGCACTGGTTGGCGGGCTGGTTGTTCACCGGCGTGTTGAAGCTCAGGTAGAGCGCAGAGTATGCGTTCGACGCGTTGCCACCTGGCGAGTCGGAGTAGATCCAGCGGGTCGCCTTGCCGGTCGTCAGCATGTTCACGTCGTTGCGCGTCTCGTACAGGTTGATCTGGCCGAGCGTGCCGCCGGCGATGTTGTACAGCCACTGCGCCATCGAATTTCCCTTCGGGAAGGTCGTGTCGATGTAGAACGGCGTCCCGGAGTAGGTGGCCGCTCCGTCACCCATCCACTGCGCCACCCCGTTGAAATCGCTCGGCCCCTTGCAGGTCGTGTCAGGGTAGCTGTTGGCGCACTGGGTCTGGTTGGCGAAGAAGTTGTAGTGGTAGTGCGTGCCGAAGAAGCGGCCGCCGCCGTTCAGGTAGTTTTGAATGTTCGCGTAGCCCGATCCACGGTCCTCGGTGGAGCACTCGCACGACGCGAAGATGATGTCGTACTTGTTGATGTTCGACGCGTTGTTCCAGAGGTTGGTCAGCGCGTTGCCGTAGGAGTGCGGGTAGGCTGTCTCGCCGCCCGATCCGTCGTAGATCTGCACGCGGCCGCCGGTGTTGAACTCCTTGATGTCGATGCCGATCGTGCTCAAGAGGAAGCACTCGCCGTAGTCGCACATCCCCGTCGTCACCGCGATGAGCGGGATGTTGTCGTTCGGCGAGGTCTCGCCCTGTTTCTTGGGCAAGCGCATGAAGCTCTCGACCGAGGTGTCCTTCGGGCTGGCCTTGGTGTTGTAGCGGTTGTCGACGCACTTCTGCACGTTCGGGAGCGTCAGGACCCGCCGCCACTTGCCGAGCTGGAGCACGAGGGGGATGTTGGCGCCATCCGGCACGTTCGTCAGCACGAAGTGACCGGTCTCGTCGGTCGTCGCCGACACGAGCGGGCTGCCCGACGCGGGCGCCTGGCAGGCCGTGCACACCGGGCCGCTCGTGATCGGAGAGAGCGGGGCGTTCGGCACGTAGACGAAGACGTTGTAGAGCGGGACGGTCCCCTTCGGGTCGTAGACGTACCCGCTGATCTGCGTGCTCGCGCAGCTCTGCGCGCACTCGAGGTTGACGCACCCGCCGTCGCCGCCGCCTCCGTCGCCGCCGAAGATCGGGTTCGTCCCGTCGTAGGCGCCGCCCCCGTCGCTGCTGCCGTCGACGCCGCCGCCGTCGCCGAAGGCGCTGCCCCCGCCGCCGCAGGCGCACAGCAGCAGTGCGGCCACTCCCAAGATCATCAGGGAAATCCGTGTACGCATGGCGTTGCTCCTGTGCTTTGTCGCTTGGGTCAGTTCGGAGGCGGAGGCGGAGGCTGCGTGTCGTTCTGCACGCACGACGAGAGGTCGAAGAAGAGGAACTCGAGCGCCAGCTCGTTGGGCGCGTGGGTGCCCGTGTTCGGGTCGGTGGCGCAGTAGCTCGGGAAGGCCCCTCCAAAGCTCGGGGCCTCTGCGAGGTGCACGTCGGAGAAGATCGCGCGGCCGCACTGGATCGCGGGGTTGGTGCCGACCGGCGTGTTGAAGCTGAAATAATAGGCGTCGTAGTTGCTCTTCACGTCGCCCGCGTAGAGCCATGGCGTCGCCGTGCCGGCCGCGACGAGCGATGCGTTCAGCTGGCCCATGTCCTCGCGGATGTCGGTGAGGCCGCAGTATCCGTAGGCCTCGTTCCCCCAGGTCGGCGCGATCTTGGAGTTGTTGGCCTTGTACCAATCGGCGAACGCCTTGCCCCTCGGGATCTGGGTGTCGATGTTGAGGCACGAGCCGTGGTTCGCGCAGTCGGTCGCGTTGGCGAACGGCAAGAACTGGTTGCCCTCCCACGCGCCCACCGTCGGGAGCGGAGCCACGCCGTTGCACGTCGTGTCGCCGCCGCACTGCGTCTGGTTCGCGAAGAAGTTGTAGAAGAAGTGCGTGGCGAACGCGCGGCCGCCCGCGTTGAGGTAGGCGAGCATGTTGGCGTAGCCGTTGGAGCCGCGCGTGTAGGTCGAGCACTCGCAGGCGTCGAAGATGATGTCGTACTTCATCATCTCGGTCTTGGTGTTCCAAAGCGTGCTGGCGCTGCCGGCTCCGCCCGGGAAGGTCTGCTGCTCGTCGTTGGAGCTCTTGTAGATGTGAACGCGCCCGCTGCCGGTGGCGCCGACGAACTCGCTCTGGTCGAGGCCGATGCGCTTGAGGAAGAAGCACTCGGCGCCGTCGCAGCCGGTGGTCATCGCCATCAGCGGGATGTTGTCGTCCCCCGACGTCTCGTGCTGCTTCTTCGGCAGGCGCAGCGACTTGTCGGGCTGGGGGTTGTCGACGCACGCCGTGACGTTCGAGATGGTGAGGTGCCGGCGCCACTTGCCGAGCTGGAGCACCAGCGGGATGTTCTGGCCGACGGGTGCGTTCGGGATGGTGAAGTTGCCGAGCGCGTCGGTCGTCGCGCTGGCGATCGGGTTGCCCGAGGCCGGCGCCTGGCAAGCGGTGCACACCGGGCCGTCGGTGATGGGCGCGAGCGGCGCGTTCGGCACGTAGACGAAGACGTTGTAGAGACCGTTGACCGAAGCGGGATCGTAGACCTTGCCGCTGATCGACGTGGACGCGCAGGTCTGCTGGCATTGCAGGCCGGTGCACGGCCCGCCATCTCCGCCGTTCCCCGAGTCGCCGAAGCCGAAGCCCGGCCCGTCGCCGACGAGCGTCCCGTCGAGGTCGCCTCCGTCCGGGCGGCCTCCGTCGCCGAAGGCGCTGCCGCCGCCGCCGCAGCCGAAGAAAGCAACCGAGAGCAGGACCAACAGCAGAGGCAGGGAAATGCGCATGGGACTCCAGGCAAGGAATTTACGGGCAAGGCTCTCCGTCGCCACACGAAAGCCGCCCGGCGTTGAAATTCTAAACGAAGCTACGGCGCGTGCAACGAAAAGCCGGCTTGCCCCACCCCAGCCACACCGGATTTGACGCTGGGCGTCGTGTCCGATACGAGGGGTCATGGAGCAAGTTCTCGGCTCCGGGGGGCGCGCGGTCCGAATTGCCGGAGGTTTGGCCTTGGCAGGGGCGCTTTTGGGCCTCGTCTTCGCCGCCTACTCGACGAGCGACTACGCCGCCCACCTGGACAGGCAGGTCCA
>DATIQP010000033.1:0-4970 GCA_035470765.1 Polyangiaceae bacterium
GCCGGCAGCGCCCGGGGACGGCGAGCGGCGTCGTCTTCGTCACGATGGAAGACGAGCACGGCTTCATCAACCTCGTGCTCTGGTCGAAGGTGTTCGAGCGCCTGCGCCGCGTGGCGACGACGAGCTCGCTCTTGCTGGCGAAGGGGAAGATCGATGTGTCGGCGCCGTCGGCGGAGCAGCGAGTCGTCTACGTGATCGTGGACGCGCTCGAGCGCGTCGCGCTGCCCGACTCGCGAAGGGCGCGCGTGCCGAGTATGAGCCGCGATTTTCACTGACCGTCAACGCAAAAGTCACTTGAAGCGATCGAGTCTTGAGCCGCGCCGATGGACCGACATGCGGCAGCGAGACTTGCGCGGCCGGGCCGCCGCTGGAAAGTCTCAGAGATCGCGAGCGGGAAAAGCCCAGCGGCCATTGCAGGCCACGACGGACTCGCGCCGGCCCCGCCGGTTCGTCTCGCTGCCGCTCATCGCCTGCAACGACGGGGCGAAACCATCAGTTCGAGTGGTCTTTGAAGTGGCTCGTCTTTGGAGCAAACTACGCGCGTGCGAGCGGCTCTTGGCTTCTGCTTGGTCATGGTGGGGTGCAGCCTCGACGAGAGCGGCCTCGGTCCGTTCGATGCCGGTCCCTTCGACGCCGCCAGCCCCATCGACGCCCCCGGCGAGGCCGCGCAGGCGGACGCGGGCCAGGACGCGGCGCCCGACTCGCCCGCCGAGACCACGGGCAACTGCACCCCGGACTCCTGTCAGGGCGAGCGGTGCACCGCCGACGCCTGCGACTACTACCCGAGCTGCGCTGCGATGCACGCCGCCGATCCCACACGGACGACCGGAATGCACCACTTCCAGGGAGGCAACGGCCCGTTCGACGCCTGGTGCGACATGGACACGGACTCCGGCGGCTGGACGCTGGTCGCGCGCTCCGTCACGCTGGGCAGCTCCAGCAGCTTCGGCTGGTTCAGCGCCTCGAGCACGGATCCGACGGACCGGACCACGCCGTACTCCCTCGACGCGCCCGCCAAGGGGATCACGTTCACGCAGGCCCTGGTCGGGCAGGTGGACGAGCTCGCGTCGGGGCCGAACGTTTGGGGCAGCAACGTGAACCGGGTCGCTCTGCCGAGCGGCTTTCCCGGCAACTTTCTGGCGTCCGGCGCGGGCGCGGGGGTGACCGTGCTCGCGACCTCCGGCGGCTGCCAGAGCGCGGACGTCACCATGCTCACCGTCGTCGGCTTCACCGGCAAGAGCGCGCAGTTCTTCTTCCGCGACAACACGAGCGACGGCCTGTACGGCCTCTTTCCCGACGGGTTTCATCTCAAGTACCTGCTCGACTGCAAGGCCGCGGAGATGGACTCTTCGGCTGGTATGATCATGGTCCGGTGAGCGCCATCAGGACACGCAGCTTCTGGCACTGGGGGTTCGAGGAAGAGTTCCCCGACGAGCAGGCGCGCCGCGCGCTCGCTCAGCAGGCGGCGTTCATGGTGCCCGGCGCTGGCGAGCTGTCCCTCGAGCCGCTCCCGTCGCTCGAGGGCGTCGAGCTGCCGGCCGCGCGGATCGCCGTGCCCCACGCGCTCTCGGCGTTCACGACGGACATGACGCGCGACCGGATCCTCCACGCCGCGGGCAAGGGCTACCGCGACGTCCTGCGCGCGTTTCGCCGCGACTTCCGGGGTGCTCCGGATCTCGTCGCGTACCCCGAAAACGAGGAGCACCTCGCCGCGCTCTTCGAGCTGTGTGCGCGCGAGGGCGCGGCGCTCGTTCCCTTCGGCGGCGGCACGAGCGTCGTCTCGGGCGTCACCTACGAAGGGCCGCCGCGACCGGTCGTGAGCGTCGACCTCGGGCGGCTCGACCAGCTCCTCGAGGTCGACGGAGCGTCGCGGCTGGTGCGGCTCCGCGCGGGCGCCAGCGGCCCGCGGCTCGAGGCGCAGCTCGCCGAGCACGGGCTCTCGCTGCGCTTCTTCCCGCAGAGCTTCGAGCTCTCGACGCTCGGCGGGTGGATCGCGACGCGCGCGGGAGGCCACTTCGCGACCGGCTACACCCACATCGACGATCTCGTCGCCGGTCTCCGCATGCTCACGCCCGCGGGCGCTTACGAGACGCGGACGTTGCCCGCGTCCGGCGCGGGGCCGGATCCCAACCGGTGGGTGCTGGGCTCCGAGGGGACGCTGGGGGTCGTCACCGAGGCCACGCTGCGCGCGTTCGTTCGCCCCGTCTTTCGCGCCTCGGCGACCGTCATGTTCGCGACGCTCGAGCGGGCGGCGGCCGCGGCCCGCGGGATCGCGCAGGCCTACCTCTGGCCCTCCAACTGCCGCGTCCTCGACCCGGCCGAAGCCCTGCTCAGCGGCGTCTCCGGCGACGGGCGCTGCGCGCTCCTCCTGGGCTTCGAGTCGGCCGACCACGAGCTCGAGTCGTCGATGGAGCGGGCGCTCAAGATCGCCGTGCGCGCGGGCGGCGCCACGGACGGAGCGCGCTACCGTCGCGGCGGGGAGAAGGCGCGCGGCGATCGCGGCGGCGCAGAGACGTACCGTGCGGCGTTCTTGCGAGGCCCGTACCTCCAGAGCGCTCTCGTTTCGCTGGGCGTTCTGGTCGACACCTTCGAGACCGCGTGCACGTGGTCTCGCTTCGAGGCCCTCGATCGGGAGGTCCGCGCCGCGCTCGCCGAGGCGATGGCGCCGATGGGGGGCGGGCTCGTATCCCTTCGATTCTCCCACGTCTACCCGGACGGCCCCGCCCCGTACTACACGTTCGGGGTCCGAGCGCAGCGCGGCCGGGAGCTCGAGCAGCACGAGGCGCTCAAGCGCGCGGCGAGCGACGCCCTGTCGCGGACCGGTGGCACGATCACGCACCACCACGCCGTGGGGCGCCTGCACCGGCCCTGGTACGACCGCGAGCGGCCCGAGCTGTTCGCTCGCGCGCTGGGCGCCGCGAAGCGCGAGCTCGATCCCGCGGGGATCATGAACCCCGGCGTTCTGATACTGCCGCACGCTCGAGCCGCGGGCGAGAGTTCGGAGTAGGACGGGGATCTGGTACAAGCAGACGATGGGCAACCGGCGCGCAGACGTCGTCATCGTGGGGGGTGGACCGGCGGGCCTCACCGCCGCGACGAGCATCCTCGCGGCCGACCCGTCGCTGAAGGGCCGCGTCGTCGTGCTCGAGAAGGCGAAGTACCCGCGCGAGAAGTACTGCGCGGGCGCGGTCGGCGGCCGCGGCGACAAGATCCTCGATCAGCTCGGCATACGCCCCACCGTGCCCAGCGTCGCCATCGATGGCATCTCGCTACGCGTCGTGGAGCGAGAGCGCGTGGTCCGCATGCCTGGCATCGGTCGCGTGGTGAGGCGCATCGAGTTCGACGCCAAGCTTGCCGAGCTCGCGCGGGGACGCGGCGTCGAGATCGTCGAGAATGCGAAGGTGGACTCGGTCGAGGCGCACGACGACGGCGCCATCGTCGACGGCTCCGTCGGGCGCTTCGAGGCGAGGATCGTCGTCGGGTGCGATGGGGTCGGCAGCACCGTCCGCAAGGCGATGGGCCTCCCGCCCGGCAACCTCCGCGCCCAGGTCCTCGAGCTCGACACCGAGCCGGTGCCGTCCGATCGCGAGCGCGGGAGCATTCACTTCGACGCTGCCGACCGCGGTCTGCCCGGCTACTACTGGGATTTCCCGACGCTCACCGGAGGGCGGGACCTCGTCTGCCGCGGTATCTACCACCTCAAGATCGGCGACGAGGAGATCGATCTCCAGGGCCGCCTCGGCGAGCGCCTCGCCGCCATCGGCCTCGACATCAACGCCTACAAGAACAAGCGCTTCGCCGAGCGCGGCATCGAGTGCGCCACGAGCTTCGCGAAGGGCCCGCTCATGCTCGCGGGAGAGGCTGCCGGCATCGATCCGGTGACGGGGGAGGGGATCGCGCAGGCCATCGAGTACGGCTCGATGGTCGGCCCGCTCGTCGCGCTGGCGCTGACCGGCGAGGCGCGCCTCGAGTCCTGGTCGCAGCGCTTCCGCGAGTCACGCCTTGGCCGTGATCTGGCGATCCGGCAGCGGCTCGTGGGTCACTTCTTCGGTCCGCGCAGGGCCGAGCTCGAGCACATGCTCGTGGCGGGGCCATCCATGATGCGCGCGGGCTGCCAGCACTTCGGCGCGCTGCCGATGGAGCCGCTCACGTTCGCCGCGGCGGTCGCGAGGCTCGGCGCCTACTTGGTGCGCGGCGTCC
Organism: Polyangiaceae bacterium; assembly: GCA_035470765.1. Classification (GTDB taxonomy): domain Bacteria; phylum Myxococcota_A; class Polyangia; order Polyangiales; family Polyangiaceae; genus DASXHD01. Next base: position 4,201 of record DATIQP010000033.1, read on the forward strand.
TGGCCGGCTAGGAGTCCGTTGCGCTTGCCGCTATGCTCGTGCCATGCGTGCGAGCTCGAGGCGCCCGGTGGCGGCGCTGTCGGTCCTGCTCTTCGCGTGCGGATCGCACTTCACCGACCCGCCGCCCGTCTCGACGAGCCCGGGGACGAGCGGCGCCGTGCCGTGGGTCGATCCATTCATTGGTACCACCGCGGGTAACGCGCCGGATCCCGTGCCGAACGGTGCCGGCGGCTCGACGAACCCTGCGGCCGCGCTCCCCTTCGGCATGGTGCAGTGGGGGCCGGACACGCCGGGCGCCAACCCTGCCGGCTACGAGTGGACGGACACTCGGATCAGCGGCTTCAGCGTCACGCACCTGAGCGGCGCGGGCTGCAACTCCATGCGCGACTTCCCGATTTTTCCCGTCTCCGGGGCGTGGGACCCTTCGGCCGACGCGACGGACGGCTTCTCGCACGACGCGGAGATTGCCTCGCCCGGCTTCTACGAGGTCGTGCTGGCTTCCGGCATCAAGGTCGACATCACCGCCACGCAACGCACGGGGCTCGCGAGGTTCACCTTCCCGCACGATCGACCGGGGACGCTGCTCGTCGGAGGAAGCCGTACGCACGAGGGCGTCTTCGTCGGCGGCGCGGAGCTCACGCTCCGCGACGACGGCGTCGTGATCGGCCAGCGCACGAACACCCTCTTCTGCGGGACGCCCACCGGATACACGCTCCACTTCGCCGCGCGGTTCGATCGGCCGCCGGTCGACTCGGGCGCGTACGACGTCG
>DATIQP010000034.1:0-11157 GCA_035470765.1 Polyangiaceae bacterium
CCACGTCGACGAGCCCTGCTTGGAGTCCATCCCGGCGACGGCGACCTTCTTCTCGGATTGCTCCACGCGGTTGCCGCCGTAGACGAAGCTCCACACCTGGAACCAGTCGCCGCCGTTGCCCGCGTAGCCGACGAGCGTGTGAGGGCCGCCGACCTTGATCGGGTTCTCCCAGAAGGGCTCGCTGCCCTTCTTGACCTGGTAGACGCCGTTGCACGTCCCCGGACCGCCGATGCCAAGCTCGCCGCTGCCGCCGCCCGAGACGCCCCAGTCGTCCTTGGGGCAGGTCTCGTTGTTGTCCAGGCCGCCCAGAGGGATGAGCGTGACGGCCTGCAGCGCGTAGGTGAGCGGCTCCTCCCACGAGTGGAAGAGGCCGAGGCTGTCCTTGTGGCAGTAGTCCTCTTCGAGGCTGTCCGCGACGCCGTCGAGCACCCAGCCGAGGAGCGACCCGATGAAGGGGATCTTCTCCACGTACGCGGCGACGGGTGCGATCACGGTGGTCGCCGCGGCCTTGCAGAGCGCGCTCATGCCGTCGTCGGGGATCTCGACGGGGAGGCCCTCGCGCTTGTCACCGCCGTTGAACTCCTGGCAGCTGCTCGCCTGGCTCGCGCTCTCGCAGGCGGGGTCGGCCTCGGCCTTGTACTTCTTCGCGGGGAAGCTGCCGGCCTGGCCCGGCGTGAACGTCGCGGGGATCAACGTCGCGCTCAGCGGCACGCCGATGCGCTTCTGGCCCCAGTCGACGTACTTCGTCCCGACGTAGGTGCCGGTGGCGGCACCCGCCCATGGCGCCGCGTAGGACACCACGTCCTCGAACGTCGACAACGCCGGCAGCACGTCGGCCATCACCGTCTCGGCGCCGCCGAGCACCGTGCCGACCCCGGAGTGGATGCCTTGCACCGCGCCCGCCGCCGGACACCACACGTCGCTCAAAGCGTTGAGGATGACGCCGAGCACGGCGCCGTAACCCGTCGCGTCGAGCGCGTCGCCGAGGGCCGCCATCTCGTCCGCGCGAGCCGAGCAGGAGCTCGGGAGGATCCAGTATCCGTCGTTCGTGCTCCCCAGGATGATGTGAGCGAGATCGAGGACGTTGTAGACCATCGCCAAGAGCAGATACACGCCGGCGATGATCATCATCACGATGTTGACGAACGAGATGAGGTTCATCGCCTTGGCCTGGACGGCCGCCGACGAATAGGTGATCGCGTCCGCCGCTTCTTGCGAGCGATCACGCCAGATCATCGCGTCGCCGAGACCGACGAGCATCCACATCCAGCCGATCATGATGCAGGCGAAGAAGATGCCGAGCACCATGATGGCGCCTCGGTTGTCGTCCTTGACCCGGCGCGCGAACGACGCGCTGGCGTCCTTCTGTGCTTTGCTCGGCAGTAGCGAGGAGAGGAGTCGGGGTTCCATCGTGAGGGTCATGTCCGGGCTCCTCAAAGTTGGTACTCCGCGCCTTGATGCGGAAACTGGGCGGTCATGGTCCACTGCTTCGAGCCGCCGCCGCACACGATCCACCGCGCGAGCGGGATGGTGCAGGTATAGGTCGCGTCCATCGTGACGGTGTCCGTCCCGCCGTTGGCCTCACCGGAGTGGGTGCACTGGGGATCGGTGACGCGGATCTCGTTGCCGCCGAAGTCGTTGCCGCCGAACGGCTTCATCGCCATGTGCGACGCCTTCTGCACGTCCGTGTCCGGGCCGTCGAGCTGCGCGTCGTGGCCGGGGTCCGGATCGATGATCACCGCACACGCACGAACGCTCACCTCGGCCGCGTGCATCACGGCCAGGCGAGCGATGGCATATCGAGACAGCTGGGCGACGCAGAGGAACATCGCGCAGATGGGCATGAAGGCAATGATGAACTCGGCGAGGACCGCGCCTCTCTTGCCTCTCGTGATGCCCATTAGCGCCTCCAGTTCAGATACGCCGCTAGGGCCGTACCAAGGAAAATGGCCGGCCCGAACCTAAACCATGTTAGCAAAGTGGGCTCGACCTGCTTCCGTTTTCGCTTTGGAAGGAGCGGATTCAAGGCGAGCAGCGCGGTGTTCTTGATGGTGCGAAACAGCTTGCCCTCATAGGCAAGGAACGCGGGGGCGATGAGGCCGGCGGCGAAGAAGGCATACATCTCCGCCTCGAGACCGAGGTGTGGTTGCAACATCGCACCCACGCCCACCAACAGCTTCAAGTCGCCGCCACCAATCGCGTCCTGGCGATACAAAAGACCAGGTACGACCGCGCACGACACGGCACCTAGGAGGGAACTCCCACCTTCGACCCACGCGGCGTGCCACGTCTTCTGGATCGCAAACCCCATCAGCGCATGGGCAATGGGGGCGACGAAGATCGGGCCCGCCGTCAACCAGTTCGGCATCTCGCCCTCTCCGAGAAGCGACGAGGCTTTCCGGAGATCCGCGACGGCAGCGATCGCAGTGACGATCACTGCCGCCGCGAGGAAGTAGTTCATGCTTCCTTTAATACCACCGAACCTCGGGACGACCGAACGTGAACGGACCGATCACTTGAACTGATCGGAAGCCGACTGGCCCGCGCCGCTGACCTTCGAACCGACCTGCTTGTAGACGACGGCCGCGATGACGAGGATCAGGAACAGAAGGATTGCGTACTCGACCATCGTCGCGCCGCGCTTGTCTTTGACGAGGTTCGAGAACTTCTTCTGGATGGCGAGCTTGCTCATTGGGATCTCCTGGTTCGGTTTACGGATTCGAGTCGAGAATCGCCGTGCGGGTGGTCTTGTAGTAGTCGTACATGACTCGCCCGCCGGCCAAGAGGACGGCGGCCGTGGGCACCATCACCCACAGCAAGAGGAACGCGTATTCCACCATGACGGCCCCGCGCTTGCTGCGCGCCCGGGACCTCATCGAAGTGCGGTGTTCCATGCCCGTCCTCCTTTCACTCTCTATCCATGAGTCGTGCCACTCAGCCATTCCGTCCCCACGCGAAGACTCGTCGGAAACTCGCGAGAAATCCGACAGGCTGACATCGGCGTACAGCCGTCACCCCTGGATCGCGAATTCCCCAGCACTGGATCCAACCGGATCCGGGGTCCCACGGCGCTCATGTGGGACATCGTGCAAATGCAGGCCTTTCTCGGTGCTCAGGCCGTGTCGCGCGCTGGCGACAGCTCTTTGAGGAGAGCAGAAGTCTCCCTCAGTGGCAACGAGCACGTCCTGCCATGACAGACCCACGCGAGCTGGCCTGGCGAAGCGGGCGGCACCCTGCCCTCCGCGAGCACGGGGGCGGCCGAGCGCCCGCCTGCTTCGACGAAGGCGATGGTGCGATGGGGGATGTAGCGGCTGAAGGTCGCTGCGCAGAGCTCGCTCTCGGCCATGCGCTCTCCGGCGAGAACGACGTCGGTCGACCCGCGAGCGACGCGATCGACGAGCAGCACGATCTGCGAGAGCCCGAACGGGTTCTCGAGGGCCGAGGGAGCGAGGCGGCCGAGCTCGGCCTCCGCGAAGGATGCGTACCCGCCGCCGACCATGGCGCCGAGCCGCAACAGCAGCTGCAGGGCCATGGAGGTCGCGCTCGGCACGGCGTGGTCGTAGACGTCCTGCGCTCGCGCGATGAGCGACTCGCCGTCGTCCGCCACGAGGAAGAGGCGGCCCTCCGCGTCGGCGAAGTGGGCACGGATTGAGTCCGCGAGGGCGCGCGCGGCCTCGACGTACTTCGCGTCGCCGGTCGCCTCGTAGAGATCGAGCGCCGCGCAGCCGACGAAGGCCTGATCGTCCAGAAAGCCCGGGCCCTTGGCGACCCCGTCCTTGCAGTGGCGAAGCATCCGCACCTCGCCGCCGCGCGGGTCCGCGAGCACCTCCCAGAGAAAGCCGAACGCGCGCTCGGCGGCGGCGAGCCAGCTCGGCTCCGCGAGCGCGCGCGAGGCGTCGGCGAGCGCGCCGATGACGAGGCCGTTCCAGGAGGCGAGGATCTTGTCGTCGCGGAAAGGCTTGGGGCGCCGTTCGCGGTAGGCGAGCATGCCGGCGCGGGCCCGTTCGAGGCGCTTCTCGATCTCGCTCGGCGCCGTGCTGAACGCGATCGCGAGCTGCTCGATCGAGCGCGCGAGGTAGAGGACGGAGGCGCCGGTGTCCTCGAAGTTGCCCTCGTCTGTGACGCCGAAGCGCTTCATCACGAGCTCGGCGTCGGCGCCCACGGCCTCGCGGATCTGGTCCGGCGTCCAGACGAAGAACTTTCCCTCCTCGCCCTCGCTGTCGGCGTCCTGGGTCGAGTAGAAACCGCCCTGCGCGTCCTTCATCTCGCGAAACAGCCAGCCGACGACCTCGCGCGCGGTGTCGGCGAAGCGCGCCTCGCCGAGCTGACGGAAGCCGTCGACGTAGAGGCGCAGCAAGAGGGCGTTGTCGTAGAGCATCTTCTCGAAATGAGGCACCAGCCATCGCTCGTCGGTGGAGTAGCGGTGGAAGCCTCCGCCGAGCTGGTCGTAGACGCCCCCGTCGCGCATGCCGTCGAGCGCGCGACGGAAGCGACCGAGGGCTCGCTCGTCTCCGTTCAGCGCGCCGTGGTGCAGCAGCACGTCGAGGCTCATGGTGCTCGGGAACTTCGGGCGTGAGCCGAAGCCGCCGTGCTCGTCGTCGAAGCGCGTCGAGAGGCGGGCGGCCGCCGTGGCCAGCGCGTCGCGATCGATGGCGCCGGCCTTGCCGCTCTCGGGCCTCGAGACCTGGGCGATGGCGTCGGCGACCTCTCGCGCCTGCAGGTCCACGTCGGTGCGCCGCTCGCGGTAGGCCTCCGCGACGGCGGCGAGGATGCGCGGGAAGCCGGGCAGGCCGTGGCGATCCTCGGGCGGGAAATAGGTGCCGGCGAAGAACGGCTTCTGCTAGGGCGTCAGGAAGACGGTGAGCGGCCAGCCGCCGCTGCGGCCGAGCAGCTGCACCACGAGCTGGTAGATCTGGTCGAGGTCGGGCCGCTCCTCGCGGTCGACCTTCACGTTGACGAAGCGCTCGTTCATCAGCGCGGCGATGCTCTCGTCTTCGAAGCTCTCCCGCTCCATGACGTGGCACCAGTGGCAGGCCGAGTAGCCGATGCTGAGGAGGATGGGGCGGTCCTCCGCCTTGGCCCTCGAAAGCGCCTCCTGCCCCCACGGGTACCAGTCCACGGGGTTGTGGGCGTGCTGCTGCAGGTAGGGCGATGCTTCCTTGGCGAGGCGATTCGTCATGGTCGGGATATAGTGCCTTTTCGTGAGCGGGCGCCTGTCCATGCGAAAAGACCACCAGCACGAAGAAGACGACCCGGTCCGGGCCACCCGGCGGACGCTCCTCGACGGGGTCGGCGCCGAAGTGGTCGCGAGCTTCCCGGGCATCACGCGCCTCGGCGGGCAGATCGTCGCCGCGCTCTACCTCACGGAAGGACCGCTCTCGATGGACGAGCTCAGCGCGCAGCTCGGTCGGAGCAAGAGCAACATCTTCTCCAACCTGCGCGCCCTCGAGGCCGCGGGCATCGTCGAGAAGCGGCGGGCGCGCGGCACCCGCCACGACGTCTTCGCGCTGCGAGGGCCCTACCCCGACGTCATCATCGGCGCGTACCTCGCGAAGCTCCGCCGCGTGATCGCCGACAAGCAGGAGCTCTCGCGCCGCGCGCTGCGCATGCTCGGCGACGCGAGGGGTCGCGAGGCGGAGGCGCTTCGGACTCGCATCGGCGCGCTCGGCCGCAAGTACGATCGGTTCAGCATCGTCTTCGAGGAGCTCATGCCCGCGACCGACGGCCCGGTGGACCTCGAGTCGCTGATCGGTCAGGTGCCCGGCAAGCTGCTCAAGGCGATCGGCGCGCTGACTCGCCGCGCGCTCACGCGCTCGTGAGAGCTCAGGCCGCGGTGATCTCGACGCGCAGGAGCTTGCGGCCCATGAAGAGGTAGTCGCCGTGGGCGAGCTCGCGCTCGTCCTTGATGCGCAGGTACGTGCCGTTGCGGCTGTTGAGATCGGTGAGGGTGAGCTTGCCGCCCGATTCGTCGATCTTGCAGTGCGACGCGCTCATGTACAGATCGGTGGGGAAGTTCAGGTCGCCACCCTCGCGGCCGATCTGCAGCGTGTTGGTGCGGGCGAGCACGCTCATGCCGGGCGCGCCGCCCTGGAGGATCTGCGTGACGCGGAAGAGCGTCTGGTGCTTCGGCGACGTGTAGAAGTACGTCCCGTCCTGCGAGGGGCCGTCGGCGATCTTGGGGGGCAGCTCCACGACGAAGAGCTGCTCGCCGGTGAGGAACTCGTCGCCCGCGTCGATGTCGACCGTGCCCCGCACGCGCAGGAACACGCCGTTGAGCGAGCCCTCGTCGCGCACGACGAGCTTGCCGTTGCGGTAGAAGAGGTTGGCGTGCTTCGGCGAGACGAACGGATCGTCCGGGAAGACGAGCTGGCCGTTGCGCCCGACGATGTGCTGCTCGGCGTTGAGCTGGTAGGAGAGGCCCTCGATGCCCTCGCCGCGGATCAAGATCAGCTTCGCCTTGCCGGGGATCTGCAGCTGGCCGAAGAACTGCGTGCGCGCGTTGAGGATCTCGGGTGGAACCGCGGCGCCGCAACGCCCGCAGAACTTGTGCCCCAGAGGCACCTGCGTCGAGCAAGAACGGCACAGGTAGTTCTTCGCTTGTTCCATCAACTCCTCCAGAGAGAGGCCCCCCGCTACCGGGGCGACCGGGCTCGCGGCTGCGGAGGGGGACGATAGCGGACCAGCACCCGTCGGGGCAAAGCCTCCGTGCGCCGACGGATCGACCGCGGGCATGGCCGCCGGGGTGTGGCGGCGAGGTTGGAGCTTGTCCTCGAAAATCCGCGCCAGCGGGGGCGACGTGTCGGGCCGGGGAGCCGGGACGTCCGCGCCCGCCTTGCCCTTGAACAAGGCGAGGTCGTTGCCGCAGCTCGGGCAAACGGGCGTGCGGATGGGGCTATACGTGTCGCAGCGCCCACAGACTACCCCGATCTCGATGCTCATCTTGGTTCCACCGCCTCGCCCCGGGGCGAGCTCGATGCTCCGGAGAGTAGCCACGTCGGCGAGCGCCTACCAGAGTATCGTGAGACGCCGCTTGGCGTCGCCCCAGCCGCTCAGCCCCCAGAGCCGTGCGACGATGGTGTGGCACGAGATGGCGGAGACCTGGCCGAAGTCTCGGGAATCCAGGTGCAACACGCGATCGTCGCTAACGAGGAAGAGCTTGCCAGGCTCGAGCTGCGCCTTGCTGTCTCGATCGGCGGCCTTGCCCACGAGCGCGGGGTGCGTGGTGCCCGCGAACTCCTCCATGGAGCAGCCAAGCTCCATGTCTTCCTGCGTAGCCGGGTTCTTGAGATGCACGGCGTCACATGCGAAAGCAGAGTTCGGCCGCTTGCCGTTGATGGTCATCCCGCCGTTGGCGAATTCCACCATGTCCGTGCCGGAGCCAATGACGCGGCCCACGACGTAGCGACCTGGCGAGTCGGGGTCGGAGCATCGCGCAAGGTTGCCATCTGCAGGGGACGCCATCCGGCTGACGAGGACGATGTCCCCGGCGCTCAGCGTCGGCTCGATGGAGACGGCGAACTGCGCGTCGTCGCCCGGGACCATCCACGGGTCGAAGAGAGCGTACATGCCACCCGCGAGCACCGCGCAGACCAGCAACGTCCAGATCAGGATGCGGACAAGCTTGCGCACTCACCGGGAGCATAGCAGCGTTGGCGCAGGAAAGACGTCAGGAGCGCGTCGGAACTTCCATGCGGACCTCGGCGCCCGCGATCTTCCCCGCTTCCTCGAGGTTGCGGATGCTCGCGGTGCCACCGTGCGCCTCGAGCACGCGTCGCACGATGGCGAGGCCGAGGCCGGTCGAGCTGTGAGCGCTCGAGGCGCGCGAGCGGGCGGCGTTGCCGCGCACGAACGGATCGAATGCCTTCTCGACGAGCTCCGCGGGAAGGCCGGGGCCGTGATCGCGCACGAGGACGACGGCTCGCCCGTCGCTGCTGGAGACGCTCACCTCGATCGGGCCTGGGCCGGCGTGGTGGCGGGCGTTCTCGAGCGCGTTGCCGACGGCGCGCGCGAAGAGGGCGGGATCGATCGGCGCCGAGATCCCCGCGTCGCCCGTCACCATGACCGGGGCACCCTCGATCTCCGAAAAGCGCGCGCGCAAGAACGCGACCAGCTTCGTCGGCTCTCGCTTGACGTCGGAGAGGCCCGCGCGCGTGACGGCGAGCAGATCGCCGAGCACGGCGTCGAGCTCGTCGAGCGACTTCTCCGTGCGCTCGAGGGCCGGCGCCTGGGCGCCCTGATCGCGCGCGAGCTCGAGGGCCACTCGCGCCCGGCCGAGCGGCGAGCGCAGCTCGTGACTGACGGCGGCGAGCAGCTCGCGCTGGTCCTTCACCATGCGCTCGACGCGCGAGGCCATCGTATCGAAGGCGCTCGCGACGTCGCGCACCTCGGGGCTCGCGCGGCGATCGACTTGGGTACGGACGGTGAGGTCGCCCTCGCCGAAGCGGTTGGCGGCGCCCGCGACCTGCTCGAGCGGACCGACGACGCGAGCCGAGACGCTGCGCACGGCGATGACGAGGACGAGGAGCGCGACGACGAGAAACAGCGTCTGGCGAAGCGAACGCGCACGCGGAATGTCGGCGGTGAAGCGAAGCGCCCCGACGACGTGCCCGTTGCGCGCGACCGGGACGTACGCCACACCGGCAGGCTCGAAGACGAGGCTGCTCCGGTGCGCCCTCACGACCGTGGGTAGGGAGTCGGGGTCGCGAACGAGGTGCAGATCGATGCCGGTCTCCGTACGCATCCGCGCGAGCTCCGCGTCGGTCTGAACCGGGTCCTCCCACACGGGCGCGAGGCGCGACTCGAAGGTGCGCGCCATGGTGTGCATCGGCGCCGCCTCCGGGTCGGACCGGAGCACGAGCACGGTCGCCCAGCTCGCCAGGACGCCGCCGACGACGGCCGCGATCAGCCAGAGGAAGAGCCGGGTCTGGAGGCGAAACCTCACGCAGGCCTCACCAGGACGTACCCCACGCCGCGAACCGTGCGGATCCGCTTCGGGTCGCGGGCGTCGTCCTGGAGCTTGCTCCGGAGATGGCTGATGTGGACGTCGAGCGAGCGGTCCACGCTCGGATCGTACTCGCCGAAGTCGAGCGCGGTCGCGAGCTCCTTTCGACGCACGATGCGGCCCGCGCGCCGGGCGAGCTCGACGAGCAGGCGGAACTCGAACGACGTCAGCGCGAGCTCGCCCTCGCCGAGCTGGGCCTTCTGGCCCGGGACGTCGATGACGAGGTCGCCGATCACGAAGCGGCTGTCCATCGCGGTCAGCGCGGGCGACGGCTTGCTGCGCCGCATGACCGCGCGGAGCCGCGCGAGCAGCTCGCGCGGGTTGAACGGCTTCGGGACGTAGTCGTCGGCGCCGAGGTCGAGGCCGTCGATGCGGGCGTCGTCGTCGCCGCGGGCGGTGAGCATGATGATGGGCACGTCGCTGGTGGCACGGACGCGCCGGCAGATCTCGAAGCCGTCGGCGCCCGGGAGCATGACGTCGAGCAGCAGGGCGTCGTAGGCTTCGGCGTTCAGCCGCTCGAGGCCCGTGGCTCCGTCACCCACCGCGTCGAGCTCCACGGCGTGACCCGCAAAGTACTCACGCAACAGGTCGCAGAGCTCGGCGTCGTCGTCGACGAGAAGGATTCGCATGGCGAGGAAGACCAAAATGGACCAACGTCGATCGCTGCGGGAGGCCCGGCGTGCAAAGTAGTGTAAAACCCGGCGGCGTCGAGGTGGTGCGCTTCCGGCGCTGCGCGCTGGCGTTGGGCCTCGTCGTGGCGTCCGCGGGCGGCATCGCCACCTCGTGCAAGAGCGCGCCCAACCCGGCCGAGAACCTCGTCGCGGCGCCAATGCTGCCTCCCGACGAGCTGGTGGCCGAGGCCGACGACGCGGGCGACGCGGCCACCGACGGCTCGGCCACGGCGCGGTCGATGCCCGAGCCTCGCCCGCCGTCCGGGATGATCGCCTGCACGCGCGACGTGCGCTGCGAGGATCCGCTGTCCGTCGTGCCGGTGTGGCCCTATCCGCAGCCCTTCGAGCGCTGCGATCCCGAGCGGGCGAGCGACGCGGGGGTCTTCAGCGCGAAGGAGACGACGGAGCGGCGGCAGGACGAGCCCGACACCTGCTGCTACGTGAGCTACCGCGACTGCTCGCGCCGTGGCCGGAGGTAGGGCCTCGCGCGCGCGGGCGGCGGCACGCTACTCCACCTGGCTCGCCGCCAGCGCCGCGCGCAGGTGATTGCGCGCGCGCAGCGCGAGCGGGCCGTTCGGGTGGGCGCGCAGCCACTCGTCGAAGGCCCGCGATGCGGCGTCGTACTTGGCGGTGCGGTACAGCGCCACGCCGCGCGCGAAGCCGACGGGGTAGTCGGGGTCGATCCGACCGAGGCTGTCGATCTTGTCGAGCCGCCACTGCTCGGCGGCCATCCGCTCGCCGGCCGCGAGCGACTCGCAGTCCGCCTGCGTGCGCGCGGTCTTGCGCGCGGCGGCGATGGCCTCCCGCGAGACCTCCGGGGCGTGCGGGTGCAGGAGATAGAACGTGTAGAGCGCACGCATCTCGTCGAGCGCGGGCTCGAGCTCCGGCGTCGTGTCGAACCGAGCGACCGCGTTCCACTTGAGCTTGAACGCGACGCGGAGCTCGCCGTCGGTGAACGCGAGCTTGCGTCCCTCCACCCAGCCCGCCGCGGTCATTCGCTTCAAGAAGGAGCCGCCGACCGCAGCGAGCTCGGGGCTCGCCTCGCCCGTCTTCTGCCAGGCGTGCACCTCGTCGAGAAAGCGCCTCATCTGCACCGCGCGCAGCGTGACGATCGAGGCCACGCCCTTCTCGAGCGCGATGCGCCGCGCGCGGTCGACCGAGGCGCGCAGGTCGGGCCACGACGTAGCCGGGGAAGCGGCGTCCTCCGCGGTGTTGAAGTCGCGGATCGCCTCGCCGAGCGATCTCACCTCGGCCGGCAGCGGCTCAGCCGCGGCGCGCGCGGCGCGAGCGTCGTCGTCGCGCTCGAGCTGGCCCAGGCGGCGCTCGTCGAGACGCGGGAGCGGGACGTCGTCGGGCGGCACGGCGCGCGGGAACAGCAGCGCCGCGAAGACGACGCCGACGATCACCGGAACGATGGCGAGCACGCGCCCGTCGCGCTGGGTTGTCACTGTACGTGGCGCCATCATCGCACGCGCACCGTTGCGT
>DATIQP010000035.1:0-2939 GCA_035470765.1 Polyangiaceae bacterium
CCGCGCGGCCTCTACACCGGCGCCCTCGGCTACGTGGGCCGCGACGGGTCGCTCGTCCTCGCGATGGCGATCCGGACGGCGGTGCTGTCGCGCGACGGCGAGCGCTGGCTGGCCGAGTACTTCGTCGGCGGCGGCATCGTCGCCGGAAGCGACCCGCGGCGCGAGGTCGAGGAGACGGAGTGGAAGGCCGCCCACCTCTGCTGAAGGGTCCACCGAAAACTTGTAAGAAACACGACATGCAAGCGATAGCGGAGGTAACTCGATGAGCTTGGTGAATCGGCTGCGCGAGGCTTTGGCGGGCGAGCTTTCGTCGCTCGCGGCCCGAGGTGCGCTCGGCGCGCTCGACGAGGCCGCGGCCCTCGCCGTCACGAGCTGGACGATCGAGCGTCCCAAGCGGCCCGAGCACGGCGACTATGCCACCAACGCGGCGATGGTGCTGACCAAGCCCGCGCGCATGCCGCCGCGCGCGATCGCCGAGGCGCTCGTCGCGTCGCTGGCCAAGAGCGAGGTCTTCTCCTCGGCGGAGGTCGCGGGGCCCGGCTTCGTGAACCTGCGCGTCAAGCCGGCGGTCCTGCACGAGGAGCTCGCGACGATCCTGCGCGCGGGCGCCGGCTACGGCCACGCGCCGGCGGCGACGGGCGAGCGTGTCAACGTCGAGTTCGTGAGCGCCAACCCGACCGGGCCCATCACCGTCGCGGCGGCGCGCAACGCCATCCTGGGCGACTCTGTCGCTCGGCTGCTCGAGGCCACCGGCAACCGCGTCACGCGGGAGTTCTACGTCAACGACTTCGGCAACCAGGTGCGCCTCCTCGCGGCGAGCGTACGCGCCGCCGCCGAGAACAAGCCCGTACCGCCCGAGGGCTACCAGGGCGAGTACGTCGCCGAGCTCGCCCGCTTCCTCCTCGCCGCCGATCCTCGCGCGCTGGACGTGGATGACGAGACCCTCTCGCGCTCGTGCATCGCGTGGATGCTCCGCGGCATCCCCGGCTCGGCGACGCTACGCGGCGTCAAGCGCTCGCTCGCCGACCTCGGTGTGTTCTTCGACGTCTACTTCAGCGAGGAGTCGCTGCACCGCTGGGGGGCGGTCGCCTCGGCGCTGCACCAGCTCCAGGGCGATGGCTTCCTCGTGGAGAAGGACGGCGCGCTGTTCTTCACCGGCAAGGGCGCCGACGAGGACAAGGACCGCGTCGTGCGCAAGAGCGACGGTGCGTTCACCTACTTCGCGAGCGACATCGCCTATCACGCCGACAAGATCGACCGCGGCTACGACCGGCTGATCAACGTCCTCGGTGTCGACCACCACGGCTACGTCGCGCGCCTGCGCAACGCGCTCGAGGCGCTGCACCTTCCGAGCGAGCGCTTCGAGGCGCTGCTCTACAACCTGGTCTACATCTACCGTGGCGGCGAGCTCGTGAAATCGAGCAAGCGCGCCGGCAACGTGATCACCGCCGAGGAGATCATGGAGGAGATCGACGAGGCCGCCGGGCGCCAAGGGGCGGGGCGCGACGCGCTGCGCTTCTTCTACATGTCGCGCGCCGCGAGCCAGCAGATCGACTTCGACGTCGACCTCGCCAAGAAGGCGAGCCTCGACAACCCGGTCTTCTACGTCCAGTACGGCCACGCGCGGCTCTGTTCCATCCTGCGCAAGGCGAACGACATGGGCATCGCGACGCCGTCGCGCCTCTCGCCCGAGGCCTGGTCGAAGCTCGCTCACCCCGACGAGCTCGCCCTCGCGCGCAAGCTGGGCGAGTTCCCCGAGGTGCTCGAGAGCGCGGCCGCCGCGCGCGAGCCGCACCGGCTCGCGTTCTACGTCCAGGAGCTGGCGCGCGACTTCCAGAGCTACTTCACGCGGCTCAAGGACGACCCGGTGATCCCGCCGGCGTCGATCCGCGAGAAGGCCGGCTGGGAGAAGAGCTGGGACATGGACAAGACGCGCGCGCGCCTCGCGTGGGCCCTCGCCGTGCGCACGGTGTACGCGTCTGCGCTGGCGCTGATCGGCGTCTCCGCGCCGGAGCGAATGGAGTCGGCGGAACGTCTGCAGGAGGCTGGGGCCACCGCAGAGGCGTCGGACGAAGAGTCGGAACCCCCGAGAGGTACGTGATGGATCAGTCATCGGTTCGCAACCTCGAGCGCATCCAGGAGCACGACGAGGCTTCGCGCATGCCGCGCGCCGTCTCGGTGGCCCTGCTGGTGCTGGGCGGGGCGAGCATCGCGCTCGCGGTGATGGCCCTCGGCGGCAAGAAATCGGGCGAAGCGGCGGCGAAGGTCGACCCGCTCGGCGAGCTGGTCTCGGCGCGCAAGCCGGCGGCCTCGGTCGTGACCAAGGCGCCGGATCTCACGGCGCAGGACGTCACGTTCCCCGCCATCCTCAGCGACGACTCGAAACCCACCACGGCGCTGGCCGCGGTCCGCGGCTCGACCGTTGCCGCGCCCCAGCACACCGCGCCTCCCGCTCCCGCCGACGCGCTGCCCGTCGTCCCGCTCCCCGCGCAGAACGTGATGCAGGCCTCGCCGGTCATCACCCGCCCGCGCGACGAGCTCACGCGCGCGGCCGCGGATGGTGCGCAGGCGAGCGCCTCTCAGCCGATGGCCCCCGCGGGCCACGAGGGCGCCTACCAGCTCCAGGTCAGCTCGTTCCGCACCCAGCAGGAGGCGGACACGTTCGCAGCGCAGCTCCGCGAGCGCGGCCACAAGGCCTACGTCGTGGAGGCGAAGGTCGCCGGGCGCGGGACGTGGTACCGGGTGAGAGTGGGCCCGTTCGGCACGCAGCAGGCCGCGAGCGCGTACCGGTCGACGTTCGAAGCCAAGGAACACGTCGTCCCGTTCGTCGTACCTCCGCGCGCGACCGCGCACCGCGTGGGCCGAGCGGCCCACTCGCACGAGGACTCTCCGTCCGCGGAGTGAGCGTGCCGTGCACGAATGTCTGCGTGCCATCTGCG
>DATIQP010000036.1:0-2700 GCA_035470765.1 Polyangiaceae bacterium
ACATGCGCTTTGGCTGGCTCTACATGGATTGGGCCGTCGCCGACATGGACGACGCCGAACGCGCGCGGCTCGGTCGCGTCGCGGTGGCGGAGCTCGCGGCGCTGTCGCCGAGCTGGCGGCGGCGGCCTGGCCCGTCCCACGGCCGCGATTTTGGTTGGCTCGACGTGGACACGTTTCGTGCTCGCATGCGAACGACGATCCTCGACGACATCGTCGCGCCGCTCGAGAAACTGGGCATCCCGGTCGATCGAGAAGCGGTGCGCCAGCTACTGTAACGCTCCCGTCAGTCGCCCGCGGCGTCGCCCGCATCCACGGCCGAATCGCTCCACGCGTCGTTGGCCGCGTCGGCGAAGGCATCGGGCGCAGCGTCCTTGGCCGCGGCCTCGAACGCGGCGTCCCATCCGGGATCGTAGACTCCGATGCCTCCGCAGGAGCAGAAGATCGTAACCCCAGACGCCACGGCGGCCACCGCGAGCAGCATCTTGCGTTCTCGCACGACACGTTGCGAACGCCCCATCACGAAAGGCTAGCAGCGGACCCTTTGTCGGTCGAGCCGAGGGTCGCCGGCGAACGCTCTCGACCGGTCGCGCTCTCGGGCGGTAGGCTTGCCGGGAGGGCGCATGAATCTCGAGCCGCTCTTCACCGTCGCGCGGCCGAAGATCGACGAGCTCGTCGCGGAAGCGCGGGCGCAGCGGCGCGCCATGGCCGTGATCGTCGACGAGCTCCTCGGCAAGGCGCACATCGTTTCTCGCGGGCGAGAAGACGCGAGCAGCATCGTGATGGGGGACGAGCGTCTCGAGCTCGCCGCACGTCGCCGCGTCGCGGCGCAACTGGCGAGCGCGCCCCTCGAGCACATGCCGGTCGTGCTCGTGTCCGGAACGGCGACGTCTGCGACGGCCGACGTCAAGACCGTGCGGCGCACGTTCGTCGAGCCCGGCTTCGACATCGAAGAGGCGAAGAAGGCGGGCCTGTTCCTCGTCGAGACGCTGCGCGTCTCGCCGGACGAGAAGGAACGAGAGTGGCTCGATCGATAGGCCGGGTGGGCGACCGAGAATCCCGCTCATCCCTATGCCCTGGCCTTTCGCGAGGAGCGCTGGGAGGCGCACATCGGCTGGCTCCTCACGTGGACTCTACAGGCCTTTCAGCGCGTCGAGGTCCCTGCGCGCAAGGCCGCCGAGCTCATGGGGACGAACCCGGGCGACGATCCGGACGCGATGACGTGTCGCCCGTGGGACGCCTACACGATCGAGATTTCCGACGAGCTCATCGCGGTGCCTTTCGACGAGGGATTGGTCCGCTTCGGCATCATCACATCGGAGCGCGACACTTCGATGCGACGGTCAGGGCACGCCCAGGCCGCCGCACGTCGCGAAGCTCGGCGGGAGGCTCCAGTCCGCGATGAGGTTGGTCGAGCAGGGCGCCGTCGGCGGGCAGCCGGGATCCGCGGCGGCCGGATCGCAGAGCTGGACTTCGTTGTTGCTCGGATTGCAGGCGGCCTCGCACGCCGAGACGTTGACGCCGCTGCTGTCGCGGTGGATGCAGCAAAGCTGGCCGGCGCAGTCGGCGGTCGACGTGCACTGGAGCTCCGAGAGGCGGGCGCCGGAGGCGGGGGCCGAGCAGGTCGTCTGGCAGGCGTACGCCACGCTCGTCGAGCTCGAGGAGACGCAACAGATCTCGGTCGGCTGGCAAGCCGCCGTGCCGCAGGCGATCGCGACGGCGCCCTGGCCGGCGGAGTCGGTCGCCGCGTCCGGCACGCCGACGAACGTGTCGGCGGTGCACGCCGCCGCGCAGAGCGCGAGCGAGGCGGCCGTCAGCTTCCCACGCCGCCGCACGTGGCGTAACCCTTCGGCAAGCCCCAGTCGCTGATGTTGGCGGACGAGCACGCGCCCGCGTCCGCCGCGCAGCCGCTGCTCGCGGCGGTCGGATCGCAGAGCTGCGCGCCGCCCGCCGGGCACGTCGCCTGGCAGGCGGACACGACCTGCTTGTTCGCGTTCTCGAACACGCAGCACACGTCGCCGCCGGTGCAGTTTGCGGCTCCGCTGCAGCCGAGGGCGGTGCCCTGCACTCCCGCGCCGTTGGGCCCGCCCGCGAGGACGGGGCACGTCGTGCCGTCGACGCAGCCGTAGGTCCAGGCGGGGGTGGTCTCGAAGACGCAGCAGGCCTGGGCCGGAATGCTGCACGTGCTCGTGCCGCACGAGACGACCTGCGGATTGCCGCCCGGCCCGCCGTCGTTCGTGGTGGTCCCGCCGCCGGCGAGGGCCGTCGTCCCGGAAGCCCCGCCGCACGCCACGGCGCCACAACAAAGGATGAAGGAGAAGAATCGATTCATGCTCGACCTCGATGGGGTTGTGCGTCGGCTCACGGAACGCCGTGGCCTCCGCATGTCGCGTACGGCGGGGTCAGATTCCAGTCGGTGATGTTGTTCGACGAGCAGGGTTGGGTCGGCGCGCACCCGGCGTCGGCCAGGCTCCCGTTGCAGAGCTGCACCTCGTTGTTCGCGGAATTGCACGCGGCCTTGCACACGGAGTAGTTCTGGTTGTTGCTCCGCCAGATGCAGCACACGCCGGCGTCGGCGCAGTCGCTGCCGCTGCACTGCAGCGCCGACAGCTGCTGTCCGGCGTCGGGGCCCGGGCACACGGCCGCGCACGTCTGCTGCACGATCGATCCGCTCGACACGTAGACGCAGCACGTCTCGCCCTG
>DATIQP010000037.1:0-6307 GCA_035470765.1 Polyangiaceae bacterium
TGGCCGCGCTGCTGGGGATGCTCACGAGCTGCGCGTCGGGCGTGACGGTCGTGAACATCGACAACGGCTTCGGCGCCGCGTTCGCGGCGGCGCGGATCCTTCGGGTGCGTTCCTGATGGGCCACGAAGATCACGACCACGATCACCCGCACGATCACGATCACGATCACGATCACCCGCACGGGCACGCGACCGCGCACGAGCACGCACACGCACACGCACACGGCGCCCACGCGCCGCGGCGAAGGCTGGCCAAGGGGGAGGGCGAGGCCAAGCTGCTCTTCCTCGACGCTCCGAGCGGGCTCGCAGGCGACATGATCATCGCCGCGCTCGTCGACCTCGGCGTGCCGACGGAGTACCTCGTCGAGCTCTGGGACGCGCTGCCGCTGGGCGGCTATCACGTGCACTTCGCCAACAAGGAGCGCAGCGGGATCGTCGCGACCAGCTTCGACGTCCACGTCGAGGGCCCGCAGCCTCACCGCACCTACGCGAGCGTGCGCGAGGTTCTCGAGCGGAGCTCGCTCGACGACGCCGTCCGAGCGCGCGCCCTCCACACCTTCGATCACCTCGCCGAGGCCGAGGCCACGGTGCATCGCATGCCGAAGGACGACGTCCACTTCCACGAGGTCGGCGCCGTGGACGCGATCGTCGACGTCGTGGGCGCGGCCGGCGCGCTGACGTACCTCGGCGCGGAGCTCGTCGTCTCTCCGCTGCCGATGGGCCGCGGCTTCGTGAAGGCCGCGCACGGCAAGCTCCCCCTGCCGCCCCCCGCCGTCGTGGAGTGCCTCAAGGGCCTGCCCACCTACGACGCGGGCGTCGACTTCGAGCTGGTGACACCGACCGGCGCGGCGATCGTCGCGGCGAACGCGGTGCGCGCGGAGCGCTGGCCGTCGATGGCGGCGTCGCACGTCGGCTGGGGCGCGGGCACAGCGGAGCTCGCGGACCGTCCCAACCTGCTGCGCGCCATCCTCGGCTCCCCCACGCCCACGCCCACGCCGACGCTTGGCGCGAAGACGCACGTCGTGCTCGAGGCCAACCTCGACGACGCCACCGGCGAGATGGTGGGCGCCGCCATCGAGACGCTGCTCGCCGAGGGAGCGCTCGACGCCTGGGCGGCGCCGCTGACGATGAAGAAAGGCCGGCCGGGCGTGCTGCTCGGCGCGCTGTGCGAGGCCTCGGCAGCCGACGCGGTCGCCGCGGTCATCCTGCGCGAGACGACGACCATCGGCGTGCGGCGGACGGAGGTCGCGCGGACCGAGCGCCCGCGCCGCACGCTCGAGGTGGAGACGCCCTACGGCAAGCTGCCGGTGAAGGTCTCGGAAGGGCCCTACGGCCCGCCTCAGCTCAAGCCGGAGTTCGACGCCTGCGCCGTCGCGGCCCAGGCCCACGGCGTCCCGACGAGGGTCGTCGTCGCGGCCGCGCTGCTCGCAGCCACGCGACAGATCCCGTAGGTTGCCGTTCGAGTTTCCGATATGCTCCGGGGCTCCCAGGCCCCGTCGAAAGCGGGGCGAGCCGAGACGAGAAGAGACGAAGAGGAAACAGCATGAGCGTCGTTTGTCCGCAGTGCGGGACTCCAGCGAAGGGCACTGACAAGTTCTGCAACTCGTGTGGCTTCCTGCTCCAGCAGCCCGGCGCGGCCCAGCCGCCCCCGGCCCCCGCCGCTCCACCCCAAGGCTTCCCCGGTCCGTACGGCTACGGAGCCCCCGCGGGCGACCAGGGCTATCCGCAGCAGCAGCAACAACAACAACCTTTCGGCGGTCAGCCCGCGTACCCGCAACAGCAGCAGCCCGCGTACCCGCAGGCGCAGCCCCCGGCGCCGCCGGGCTACGGCGCCCAGCCTCCGTTCGGCGGTGGCGCCCCGGGCTACCCGCAGCAACAGCAGCAGCAGCCCGCGTTCGGCGCACCGCCGCCCTTCGGGCAGCCGCAGCAGCAGGTCCCCTACGGTCAGCCCCCGGCGCCGTACGGTCACGCGCCCGCGGCGGTGTGCGCGCAGGGCCACGAGATCCCGCCCGGCGCGAGCTACTGCCCGATGGGCCATCCCATCGCCGTGCAGGGGCCACCGCAGGACGCCTACCAGGGTGGCGGGTTCGCGCCGCAGCCCGCGTTCAACGCGCCGCCGCAGCAGCAGCCCTTCGGCCAGGCCCCGCAGCCTTTTGGCCAGCCCGCGCAAGCGCCCGCCGCAGGTCCGCCGCCCGGTCTCGCCGCGACCGAGACGCCTCCGCCGGTGCTCGGCCCGCAGGCGCTCCGCGGCTTTCTCGTCTCCTACCAGACGAACAACAACGGCGACTTCTGGCCGCTCAAGGGCGGGCGCGTCGTCGTCGGCCGCGCGCAGTCGGTCGACGGCCTCGACATCCCCCTGCCGGACGCGACCATCTCGTCGCGTCACGCCGCGCTCGTCGTCGACGGAGCCGCCGGGACGGTCGCCGTGGAGGACACCGGCTCGACCAACGGCACCTACGTCAACGAAGAGCACATCGGTCTGAACGGCAAGCGTGAGCTGCACGACGGCGACAAGGTTCGCTTCGGCGGCTACACGACGATCGTGAAGATCCTGTCGCGCGTGTGACGATGCCCCGGGTCGCGCTCGCGTCGCGCCGCACGCTCGTTGCGGCCTTCTCCGCCCTCGTCGCCGCCGCCCTCGTGCTGGCGACGCCGCGGGCGGCGCGAGCGCTCCCCGAGGCGCACGTCCTTCGCATCGACCCGCGCGCGGGCACGAGCGGCAACGCGCCGATCCTCACGACGCTGCTCGAGATCGTGCAGTTCAACTCTCCGAGCGACGCCCTCTCTTCGTGCAACGGCAAGAAGGGCAACGCCGAGCTCGACTGCTGGAGCGACGCGGTCGAGAAGGACGGCGTGCTCTGGACCGGCTTCGACTTCACCAAGGTCCAGCAGAACGCCTTCTTCTCGGCGAAGGTGGGCGGCGCCGACGTGCCGGCCAAGCTCGAGGGCACGCCGCTCAAGTGGGGCGACGCCCAGAAGGAGCCCAACGTCGGCACGGCCTGGGTCGTCGCCATCGACGGCTCCCAGAGCGCGGCCGATCGCTTTCGCGACGCGCAGGAGGTCGCCTACGCGTTCGTCAAGGCGATGCAGCCGAACGATCTGATGGAGATCATCGAGTTCGACTCGCACGATCATCAGTACATCGCCGACTCGAAGTGGAAGTCGTTCAAGGAGCGCGACGCCCTCGTCAAGCTGCTCGATGGCGCTGCGCCGACGAAGGTCGCGCAGGACCGCTCGCTCTTCTCCATCCTCAAGAACGTCATCGCCGACGCGTACGGAAACCTCGGCAACTACGCCGCCACGCAGACCATCCCCATGCACCAGGCCTTCGTGGTGCTGTCGAACGGCTACGCCAAGGCGGACGCCGGCACGACCGGGCCGGCCGCGGAGGCCTTCAGCCAGTACCTCAACAAGGGCCGTTTTCCGGACGACAACGCCGCGCAGATCAAGACGCCGCTGCCCGTCGTCTCCGTCTGGCTGCCGCCGCACACGATCTCGCCGATCGGCGATCTGGTTCGCAACAACGAGAACCAGTTCATGCAGTCACTCGCCAACGTGAAGATCGGCGGCTTCTTCAGCGTCGTGCGGGCGGGGCAGGGCGGCGCGAAGGGCACGACCATCGTCAACGCCGTCCGCAAGCGCTTCAACTCGATGTACGTGGTCAAGTGGCGTCTCGCGTGCCTCGCGCCGACGCCGGAGCAGAGCTTCGCGCTCAACTTCAAGAACACGACGCCCGCCATCATCGGCGACTCCACGTTCAAGGACGTGCCCATCGGCGTCGATCCGTCCCAGTGGCCGCTCGACATCGACATGCAGCGCACCCAGGACGAGGCCAACGCCAACCCCATCTTCCCGGGCGGCAAGCTCAAGGTCTTCGGCGACTTCTGCTGGGGCGGCGACAAGAACCGGGCGGAGGCCTACTTCATCCCTGCGGGCACCCGGCCCGATCCGAACACCAACAGCACCGACATCGAGGCCGCCAAGAAGGCCATGCAGACGCTCGCGCAGCAGAACATGCACGGCGTCGCGCTCGAGGCCGCGGACACGTTCGCGACGTTCCAGGTGCCGGACGAGGACAAGCTGCTCGACGGCTCGGGCGACAACGCCGTCGCGCACGTGATCATCTACGACAACGGCGCGCGCCGGGCGAGCGGCCACGACGAGAAGACGATCCTGACCGTGAAGGCGACGAAGAAGCCGTTTCCGTGGCTGCTCGTCGCGGGCGCAGGTGGCGCCGTCATGGTGCTCGGCGTCCTGCTCGTCGTGCTCATGCGTGGCGGCGGCGGAGGAGGCGGAGGCCGCGGCAAGCGCGCGGCGCCGCCCCCGCAGCCGATCGTCGCCGGCGGTCCGCTGCCGCCGTACGGCGGAGGGGGCTACGGCCCGCCGCCCGGAGGTCAGTACGGTGGCGGAGGTGCGCCGCCCTACGGGCAGGGTCCGCCGGGAGGCTACACTCCAAACCCTCGGTAGGCGCCCCGTCTCCGGGCCCCGCGGTGGGGGGAAACGGCGGCGCCGGGCTCGCGAGTGTGCAGGTGCGTTGCCCGTCGTGCGGCTCGATGACGATGGCGACGCCGGGGCAGTCGTCGTTCTGCTTCTCGTGTGGCCAGCCTCTGCCGGCCGACGCGAGCGGGCGTGTCGAGCCGGTCGGAGCGAAGCCGCCCGGCGTCTTCCCGCCCACGGGCGCGCAGCCGATGCCCACGCCGCCTCCCAATCCCTATGCGGTCAGCAGCGTCATCCTCGCGAGCAGCAGCGGCAGCTTCCAGGTGAGCTCCGGCGGCGACGTGCTCGTCGGCCGCGATCCTGCGCGCTGCGCCATCCACCTCACCGAGCCGCGCGTGAGCGGCGTGCACGCCACGCTCAAGCTCGAGGGCGGCGCCCTCTGGGTGCGCGACGAGGCGTCGAACAACGGCGTCTGGATCAACGGCCAGCGCATCGCTCCGGGGAGCTTCACGCAGGTGCCCACCGGCGCGGAGCTGCGCTTCGGGCCCATCGTCTTTTCGGTGAGCCCGGCCTGACATGGTCAAGGTCGCGCTCAAGACGGACCCGGGGCGCGACCCCGAGAAGCAGGTCAACGAGGACGCGTGCGTCCACCGCGAGACGCCGTTCGGGCACCTCGTGGTCGTCTGCGACGGGATGGGTGGTCACGTGGGCGGTCGCGAGGCCTCGAACGCGGCGATCGCGGCCATCGTGCGGACCTTCGAGCTCGCCACGCCCGGGCAAGTCGGCCGCGCGCTGCTCGAGCTCGCCGTCACACGGGCGAACGAGGCGGTCTACCAGCTCGGCGTGGGCTTTGCGGAGTCGGAGCGACCGGGCTCGACGGTGGTCGCGGCGCTCGTGCACGAGGGCGGCACGGAGATCGCCCACGTCGGCGACAGCCGCTGCTACCGGGTCCACGACGGCGGCATCGTCCAGCTCACCAAGGATCACTCGATGGTCCAGCAGCTCGTCGATCTCGGCGCGCTGACCCCCGAGCAGGCCAAGCACCACCCCGACGCGAACCGCATCACGCGCGCGCTCGGCACCGACTGGTCCGAGCAGGCGGAGCTGATGCCGGCGCCGATCGCGCACGTCGCGGGCGACACGTTCGTCCTGTGCTCCGACGGGCTGAGCGATCTCGTCGAGCCCGAGGACATGCTGCGCATCGTCTCGTCCGCGCCGCCGGAGCAAGCCGCCGCGCAGCTCGTCGAGCTCGCCAACGCGCGAGGCGGGCACGACAACATCACCGTCGCGGTCGTGCGGACCGAGACCCCGGCGCGCGAGCTCGCTGCCGCGAGCTCGAGCGAAGCGAGCGTGCGGGGTGAGACGATGACCGTGGCCGTGACCGAACCGATGCGTCCGGTCGCCCGCACGCTGGACGACGCGTCGAGCGGGCGCGCCGTCCCGACGGCCGCCGCGTCCTCGAGCGGCGAGCTGCCGCCGTCTCGCCCCAACGGCGACCCCGAGCCCGAGCCGACTCGCGAGCCGCCGCCGCGGCGCAGCCGAGTCGGTCTGTTCGTCGGGTTGCTCTGCGTCCTCGCCGGGCTCGGCGCCGCCGCGTACGCGTACGTGCTGCACGAACGGGCGGAGCACCCGAAACACCGGCCGAGCCTCGGCGAGACGGAGCCCGCCTCCGCGACCGTGCGCCCCGAGGGAGCGGGCGTGCTTCTGCCGCTCGCCGCGTCGGCCACGCCCGAGGAGGCCGAGTCGCTGCGGCCGCTGCACGTGCGCGACGCCGGCCGCTGATCAGGCCCTGCGGGCCTGGAGCCTCTCGAAGCCTCGCCGCAGCGCCCCGAGCGTGGCCGCCGCCGCGACGAGGTCTTGCTCCGCGACCT
>DATIQP010000038.1:0-5296 GCA_035470765.1 Polyangiaceae bacterium
AACGGTACTCGGCGTTGCCGAGCAGGTAGTAGGAGCCGGTCTGGGTGGCGACCGGGTAGCCGCGGAGGGCGACGCCGCTCTGGTAGAGGAAGCCGCCGCCGTTGATGAAGCTCTGGATCTGATCCTGCGGCCCGAGATCGATGAAGCCGCCGACGTAGAATGGGCCGCCGGGAAAGAATCCCCCGCCCATCCCGCCGCCGGCGTGCAGGGCGACGACGTGGTGGCGGAGCCACGGCATCCGCAGGTAGGTGGTGAAGTCGCCGTGTGCGCGGAAGCCGCGGTAGTCGCTCCCGATGACCGGGTGCGTAACGTCCAGCGACGCGCTGACGCTGAAGCCCTTCTCCGCGCTGACGCTCCACAGGTAGCTCTGGGCGTTGCTGTAGGACCAGCCGGCGCTGAGGATCGTCGCGAGCAGTCGCTGCGGGTAGTGCGGCGTGTCGTACGGGTCGAGCGGCAAGCTCGGGAAGCCGAGATCGCCCGAGACGCTGTTCACGCTGTAGCTGAGCGAGAAGGAGTGTGACTCGAACGCCCGCGGGATCGAGTAGCTGATGCTCGCCGACCCGCCCACGGAGTCCTGGACCCAGTTCTCGCTTTGCTTGCCGAGGCTGAAGCTCGAGCCGGGCGCGATGGAGCGGTACGCCGTGAGCGACATGTCGAAAGGGAGCCGGCCGTAGGTGTAGCTGACGTTGAACTGCGGCTGCGGGTTGTCGGTCTCCAGCCAGAGCGACGCGTTGAAGGAGTGCAGGCCGGCGATGTCGCCGCCGCTGACGCCGATGCCGATGGCCTGGCCGAAGTTGCCCTGCGTCGTGAAGGGCAGGTAGTGGCGCGGGATGAAGGTGTCGAGCGGGTTGTAGCTCTTGTGCACGATCGGTACGTGCTGCGGCTCGGGCGGTGGCGGAGGGCGATCGTCGACGTAGGGCAGCGCGTCGAGGTACTTCGATGGATCGAGGTCCATCGCGAACAGGTCGTAGCCCTCGTGCGTGTACCCGAGGTAGACGAGCGTCTTCTCGTCGGCGCTGATCGCGGGCTGCATCGCGCCGTTGATGCTGTTGGTGACCTGCTTGAGCGTCTTGTTCGCGAGGTCGTAGACGAAGACGTTCATGATGCCGCCGGCGCGATCGGAGTGGAAGTAGAGGCGCTTGCCGTCCGGGGAGAAGCTCGGCCCTCCGTCGATGGCGCGGTCGTGCGCGACCTCCTCGAAGGAGCCGTCCGTCGTGTCGACGATGCGCACGTCGCGGTAGCCGCCCTTGGTCCACGAGCTGTAGGCGACGTGCCGGTTGTCGCTCGACCATCGCGGCGCGTACGCCTGGTCGAACCGCGCGCTGTGGACGAGCTCGTGGACGTGGGCCACCGTGCCGGCGCGGACGTCGAGATCGGCGATCTGGAGGTGGCTCGTGCCGTGGTGGTTGGTCGCGAAGACGACGCGCTTGCCGTCCGGCGAGACGTCCGGCTCGTAGGCGCGGAAGCCGTCGGTGAGCTTGACGCGGTGGGACTCGAGGCCCGACGGGCTGCGCTCGCCCTTGGGCGACCAGAACAAATCCGTGTAGCCGAAGAGATTGTTGTACGTCTCGATCGAGTCGAAGACGTAGCTGCCGTCGGGTAAGAACGTCGTCGTGCCGCCGCCGAGCGTGCGCGCGACGATGTCGTGCTCGCGCGTGGGGAGGATGGCGCCGTTCTTGTCGCGGCGGATCGGCACGTGATAGACGCCGGCCGTGTCGTGGCCGTCGTCCCTCGTGTAGACGATGTCGCCCGCGGTATTCGGCCACGCGCCGACGGGGATGAAGCGCGGGTTCTGGGACTTGTAGCCTCCGAACGTGATGCGCGTCCCCTCGCGGACGCCGCGCGAGCGAACCTCGGCGGCCTGTTCGCCGAACTCGCGCTCGAGCGTGGCGACGAACGCCGGAAAGAGCTCTTCGTACGTGCGGCCCGTGGCGCGGCGGATGGAGCGGTTGATGCCGTACGGGATGATCTGGTGGCCGTAGTCGTCGATCATCACGCGGATCGCCTGCTCGCCGTAGGTCTCGGCGATCCACTGCATGAAGAACGAGCCGTAGAGGTACCAGAGGTCGCCGCCGGGCCAGCGGCGAACGCTGTCGTTCGAGAAGACGTCGAGCGGCGCGACGTTGTGCTCGAGGACATCGGCGCGCATCATCATGTTCCACAGCGACGAGCGGAGCCTGCCGCCGGAGGTCTTCGAGCTCTCTTCGAAGACCGCGAGGCCCTCGAGGATCCAGCGCGGCTCGATCTGGTTGGGCGACAGCGTCTTGCCGAGCACGGCGTTGATGACCGCAGGCAGGCCGCGGATGTGATCGGTGTGCAGGACGTGGGTGAACTCGTGCGTGATGAGCTCGAGGTACCAGTCGTCGACGTCGCCCAGCGGCGAGAGGTCGTCGGGCGCCGTGGCGAACATGCGGATCGAGTCGTAGGGGAGCGCGCCGGCGAAGGCGTTGGCGCTGTCTGTCGTGTCGACGATGGAGATCTCGACGCGCTCGCTGGGCGGCCAGCCGACGGCCGGCGCGAGGCGGCCGAGGATCGATTCGGCAAGGTCGGCCACGCGCCGCGCGAGATCGAGTTCGCTCGAGTAGTACGTCACACGGAAGTGAGCGGTCTCGATGGCCTCCCACTTCAGGTTCGGATCGCCGACCGCGCGCGCATCCGGAGCAGAAAATAGCGCCATGAACGCAACGCAGACGATGGCGACGGCGAAACGGTTGCGCACGGAGTGACGCACTCTTCAACTTGCGCCGTCGCCGTTGCGAGCCCCATGGTGGCGTGCGAGAGTGCGCGCATGCGGCAAGGCTTGGCCTGGGGGGTCTTTGCTTGTTGTGTGCTTGGCAGTGCGATGGCGTGCGGCGCGCGGAGCGACATGGGCGGCGACCCGGTCGCCGAGGGTGACGCGTCGACCGACGCGAAGCCGCCAAAGAAGGACGCAGCGCTGGACGTCGGCCCGGACGTCTACGTCCCCGTCGGAACCAAGTGCGTGCGCGGCGACGCGAGCGCGCCGCTCACGTGGAAGCCGGACGACGCCGGCGTGCCCCTCCGGCCGCCCCTCGTCGTGAGCTCCGGCGGGCCCGTGCTGCCGCTACCGACGTTCATCCCCATCACGTTCGACGGCTACGAGTACCGCGACCAGGTCGAGGACTTCGTCGCCTCGATCGGGTGCACGAAATACTGGCACGACATCGCGAGCGACTACGGCGTCGGCGTGGGCGTGAGCGGGCCGCCGGTGCACCTGTCCGAGACGCCTCCGACGAACATCGACGATTCGCAGATCGGCACGTGGCTCCGCAACAAGATCCTGCAAAAGACCGTGCCGAACGCGGTGCAGGACGAGACGCTCTACGTCATCTACTACCCGTCCACGACGACGATCACTCTGCAGGGTGAGACGAGCTGCCAGAGCTTCGGCGGCTACCACAACGAGGTCTCGCTGAGCGACGGGCGCAAGGTGCCGTACGCGGTCATGCCCGATTGCGGCTCCTTCGGCCAGCTCGCCGGAATCGATGCCCTGACGGGCACCACGAGCCACGAGCTCATCGAGGCGGTCACCGATCCCGAGCCGATGGGCAATGCGGCCTACCAGTTCCCCGAGCCTCTCTACCTCGCCTGGGCGCTGGCCGGCGGCGGCGAGGTCGCGGACCTCTGCACGTTCAACGACGACGCGTTCTTCCTTCCGAGCGACTACCCGTTCTACGTCGAACACTCGTGGGTCAATCACGCGGCCTGGCTGGGCCAGAACCCGTGTCAGCCGACCAGCGACGTGTACTTCGCCTCCGCGCCCATCCTCCCCGATCTCATCCCCTACGACATCGGCCTCGGCCCGCAGAACGCGGCGGGCGTTAAGATCGCCGTCAATTCGAGCACGACGATCGACGTGAAGCTCATCGCCGGCGGCGCCTTTGGCGGCACCATCTCGGTCGACGTCTTCGACGGCTCCCAGTTCCTCGGCCAGGGCAAGAAGCTCAACTTCAACATCAGCCCCAGCTCAGGCCAGGTCGGCGACACGCTCAAGCTCACCATCAACCGCACGGGCACCAATCAGACGTACGGCATGGAGCCGTTCATGCTGCGCGCGCAGTCCGGCGGGCAGTCGAGCTCCTGGTGGGGCGTGGTCGGCGACCCCTGAGCCTGGCTACTCGGGGTCGGGGAAACGCAGCGGCTTGCGGAACTCGACGACCATGTTGTCGTCGGTGACGAGCTTGGCGGCCTCGGTGCGCGCCAGGATGCTCTGGCGGTCTTCCATCCCCCAGCCCTTGACCGGTCCGAGGCGCATCGTGTCGGGCAGCTGGACGAGCTCGTCGAGGAGATTGCGGCCGTCCTCCGTGCTGGTGTCGATCGCGAGCTTGCCGTCGATGCGGTATCCGGCGAGCAGATCCCGGAAGCGATCCTTGTCGAGCGTGAAGGGGCTGTCGCTCACGGCGACGAAATTGATGATGCGCAGGCCGTAGGGGTACGCCGTCATCGCCGTCTTCTGGACGTCGTCGGACGACGTCGTGTTGAAGAAGAAGATGCCGCCGGGCCGCAGGTGCGACCGCGCGATGTCCATGAACTCCATCGAGAGCAGGTTCGTCGCGTGGGCGCGCCAGTGGAACGTCGTGTTCATGATGAGAAGGTCGTACTTCTCGTCGGGGTGGCGGCGGAGCCACCGGCGGCCGTCGTCGATCTGGATGTCGACCTTCGGGTTCGTGAGGACGGAGGCCACGTCCGGGTGCTTGGCGATGATGCGCAGGTAGCCGGGGTTGATCTCGACGACGGTGAGGTGCTCGATCTTCGGGTTGTTGGCGAGCACCTGCGCCCACGAGCCCGACGAGAGCCCGATCATCAGCACGCGCCTCGGATCGGGGTGCATGGCGCCGATCGCGTAGGCGCGCACGATGCCGTTGCGATCGTGGACGAGCGACGTGTTGAGCCGCCCATCGTAGGCGCCGCCGCCGTAGACCGTGCCGTCGGCGCCGACCGCGATGACGCCGCTGCGCGTCTCGACGACCTCCTCGAAGCGCTGGCCCTCGAACGTGGTCTTGTAGAGCATGCGCTCGTAGACGCGGTCGTACGCCTTGGGCGTGGCCAGGACGAACACCGCGCCGGACACCACCGCCACGCCCAGGGCGCCGGCGGAGCGAGCAGCGCCCGGGCGGCTCGCGACGTAGAGCAGCGCGGCCACGCCGAAGCCGGCGAGCACGAGCACGTCCGAGACGCCGGTGAGCGAGAGCGTGTCCATGAAGACGAAGCCCGTGATCAGGCTGCCCAGCGCCGAGCCGATGATGTTTGCAACATACAAGTAAGACAGGCGCTGGCC
>DATIQP010000039.1:0-9748 GCA_035470765.1 Polyangiaceae bacterium
CGGGCAGATCCAGCAGGGCATGGTCCAGGCGAGCGCCGACGGCGGCATCTCCGGCGCGCTCATGGCCTACATGCAGAACTCCGAGCAGGTCGTCTCGTTCGTCGCGGTCGGCGCGCTGATGAACGACGAGGGCGGGGTCGCGGCCGCGGGCGGCTACATCGTGCAGCTGTTGCCCGAGGTCGACGAGGGGCCGCTCATGGTCATGACCGAGCGGCTCAAGGACTTCCCTTCCATCGAGACGCTGCTCGCGCAGGGCGACGCCGCCCCCGAGCGGCTGCTCTACGAGCTGCTCTACGGCATGCCCTTCCAGCAGGTGGGGGGCGGCCAGCTCCGCTACGCATGCCGGTGCAGCGAGGAGCGCCTGCTCGCGACGCTCATGTCGCTGCCTCGGAGCGACATCCGCGAGCTGGCGCAGGACGGCGACGTCCTCGAGATCGACTGCGACTACTGCGGCCGGCACTACCGTCTCTCGCCGCAGATCCTCCGCGGCATGCTCGCCGAGAACTGATTGGTGCGGTCATCGCGGCGTTCGTCCTGGGCATGAGCAACGACCTGCCGCGGGGGCTCGTCGCCAACGTCGCCCCCTGAGGCCGAGCTCAGGGGCTGAACTGCTCTTTGCTCCCGCCCGACGCGCCCGCGCCGGCCGAAGCGCCGCCGCTGCCCGCGCTCGCGCCCGCGCTCCCTCCGCCGCTCGTCTTCACCTCGACCTTGCCGCCATTCCTCGGCGGCTGCGGGGCGAGCGCGTCACCCTTGGTGATGTCGAAGTTCGGCTTCTGGTTCGGATCGCAGCCCGTGCCGAAGCCCGTCGCGTCGAACTCGCTCTTGGTCTTCCCGGAGGCGGTGTCGCCGTTCGCCTCTTTGGAGTTGGCCTCGACGGTGAGCTCGTGCTTGCCCGCGCGCGCCGGCGAGCAATAGCTGAGGAGGTAGAAGGCCTTGGTCGAGGCCTCGATGCGCGCAGCGATCTGATCGAACGCGGTGACGACCGCGTTCTTGTCGGCGGCCTTCGCCGTGCCGTCCTTGCCGATGGCGTTGAGCTGTGTGTCCTGGATCTCGGCGCCGAGGCCGATGGCGAAGACCTCGTACTGCGTGTCGTGAAGGGCCTTGCTGACGTCCTCCCACGGCACGCGACGCGCGCGATCGGAGCCGTCGGTGAAGACGACGAGCGTGCCGAAGCGCAGCGGGTTCGTCGCGGTCGCGAGCGCCTTGTCGAGCTCGCCGAGACCCTTGATGATGGCGCCGTTGAGGTTGGTGCTGGGGTCGGCGGGCTTGTAGCCGGCGAGGCCCTTGATCGCGCCTTTGGCGCCGCCCGCGGTGGTGAACGGAGCGATGGCGTGCAGGTCGGGCGAGCCGTCGAACGCGTAGACCGCAACCTTCTGCTGCTTCTGGGCCTCGATGCGCTCGGCGAATGCGCTCGCGGCGTCGACGAGCGTCGAGGTCGCGCCGGAGTCGGTGATGCTCCCGCTCATGTCGACGAGGAGGAGTGTGTAGTGCGACGCCGCGACCTCGGGGTTGAGGATGGTCTGCTTGCTCTCGTACTGGGAGACGAGATCGCCGTCCTCGTAGATCTTGAAGGTGTCGGCAGTGAGCCCGCCGACGGGCTCGCCGTTGTTCTTCTGGACCTTGAAGTAGATGACGACGTTGCTCGGCTTGTTG
Organism: Polyangiaceae bacterium; assembly: GCA_035470765.1. Lineage (GTDB taxonomy): Bacteria > Myxococcota_A > Polyangia > Polyangiales > Polyangiaceae > DASXHD01. The sequence goes on from DATIQP010000039.1 coordinate 1,654, forward strand.
CTCGCCGCGCGGATGGGCGTGAGCTTCAAGCCGCCGCCGCACCCCGTCCCCACGGAGAGCAGAGCGGTCGCGGCCAGCATCCCCAACCAACGAGTCGGCTTCTTCATGCGCACGAGGATAGGGACCCCCCGCACCCGCCGTCAATTCGTCGCGTCGGAGACGCTCACGTCAGGCCGAGGCCGTACGCGCTGAGCTTCAGCTTGGCGAAGATGTCGTCGGCGCGCCTCGCGTAGGAGTCGGCCTCCTGCTGAACGGCCGGGTCGGTCCGATGCTCCATCGTGCCCCGCAGGAGCTCGGCGTACGCGCGGAAGCTCCGCGCCTGCTCGACCTCGTTGCCCGCCTCTTCGAAGATCTGCATCGACTGCTGCAGGTACTCGCGTGCGGACTTCAGGCCCTCGCCGCCCGCGCTGCCGGCCGCGGTCACCTCGCCGAGCGAGCGCAGCGCAACGCCGAGCTGCACCTTGCTCTGGATCTCGCGGAAGATCTCGACGGCGCGCGCCGTGCACTCGCGCGCCTTGGTGTACTCGCGCTGCGCGAGGTACGCCTTGCCGAGGCCGCGCACGGCTTCCGCGAGGCCGAGCTTGTCGCCGAGCTCGTCGGCCAGGTCCTCGGCCTGCTTCAGGTGCTTGATCGCCTTCTGCGGATCGCCGAGGCGGTTGAGCGTCTCGCCGAGGTTGGTCAAGACGAGCGCGATGCGGTTGCGGTCGCCCGTCTCCTTGGCCACCTCGTAGGCCTCGCGGAACAGGCCGAGCGCCTTCTGGTCGTCGCGCTGGTCCTGGGCCACCGTGCCGAGGTTGTTGAGCGAGATGGCGACGCCGACGAGATCGCCGATCTCGCGGCGGATCGTGAGAGCTTGCTCGAAGGCGTCGAGCGCCTCCTTGAAGTGGCCCGAGTCCTGGTAGACGAGGCCCATGTTGTTGAGCGACAGCGCGATGCTCCGCCGGTCGCCGAGACGCCTGCGCATGGCGAGCGCGCGCTGCGTGTGCTCGAGGGCCTTGGCGTAGTCGCCCTTGAGCCAGTAGAGCTTGCCGATGTCGTCGACGGTGCTCGCGATGCCGCGCTCGTCGCGCTCCTGCTCGAAGAGCTTGAGCGCCGCACCGAGGTGCTGCTCGGCCCTCTCGAGGCGGCCCGTGTCGCGGTAGAGGCGGCCGATGCGGCCGTGCGCGGCGCCGCCTCGCGTGCGCATGTCGAGCCGGTAGGCGACGGCCATCATCTCGCGGAAGGCCGAGAGCGCCTCGTCGTTCTTGCCGAGCAGCTGGAGCACGTCGCCGTAGTGGTGCAGCGCGCGGATGCGCTTGTCGACGTCGACCTCCGCGCCCGCGCTCACCAGGTCCAGGCCTCGCTTGTAGTACTCGGCGGCCTTGCCGTTGGCGTACTGCGAGCGCGCCACGTCGGCCGCGTCGAGGTAGGCCTGCGCGGCCTGCGTCCGATGGCCTGCCGCCTCGCGGTGGTGGGCGAGCATGCCGAGCGACTCCTCGTGGCCGCGGATGGAGTCCTTCGACGCGAGCCAGTCGGCGACCGACGCGTGGTAGCGCCTCGCGGTGCCGGGCGGCGTGAGCTTGAGCAGCGTCTCGCGCTCGAGGTTGTGCTTGAAGACGTACTCCTCGTCGCCGGGGAAGGTGCTGTCGGGAAGGCGCAGGACGTAGTCGCGCTCGCGCAGCTCGCCGAGCAACTCCTGGACGCGTGCGCGGTCGACGCTCTCGCCCTCGTGCCAGACCTCGGGCGGCGGCGCCTCCCAGCGCTGGGTCGCGAGCAGGCCGCCCACCCAGAACACCGCGCCCATCGTCGCCGCGCGCTCGAGCAGCTCGCGCTCGGCGGGCGCCAGCGCCGCGATGCGCGCCTGCACCGCGTCCTGGACCGTGATGGGGAGCTTCACGTGCGCGAGCTTCTCGACGTGGACCTTCCACCTCTCGTCCTCCGCGAGCTCGTCCTCGACCTCGAGCACGCCCATGTCGTGGAAGATGCGCACCATCTGCTCGAGCAGCGCCGGGTTGCCGCCCGCGAGCGTGCACGCCGCGTCGATGAGATCCTCGACCGCCTCGTCGTCGCCGCAAGGCGCGAGCAGGTCCTGCATGACGGCGGACGCGTCCGTGTCGCTCAGCGGCGAGAGCTCGAGCAAGTGGTGGCGGTCGCCGCCGTGCTTCGCCCAGCCGTCGTGGCGGACGAGCATCTCCGGGCGGGCGAGGCAGAGGATCAGCACCGGCGCGGAGACGTACTCGATGAGGTACGCGAGCAGGTCGAGCGAGTCCTCGTGGGCGAAGTGCAGATCGTCGAAGACGAGGACGATCGGCCCGCGCGCCGCCGCGCTCGCCTGCCCCGTCGTCGACGGCGCCGTGACCTGCGACGCGGTCGGCTCCGGCGCGTACATCGCGTCCGCCTCGAGGAAGCGCTTGATGACCGCGCGGCGCAGCTGGCGGAGCTGCTGCGGATCCCCCTCGACCGCCTTGATGAGCGGCGAGTCGAGGAACTTGAGCTCGAGCAGCTGCCCGAGGAAGTAGACGACGTCGCCTACCTTGCGGTCCTCGAGCACCGCCGCGACCTGCGCGCGGATCTGCGCCTTGGCGGCCTCGGGGTCCATGCCCTCGACGATGCCGAAGCGCGCGCGCAGCACGCGCGCGAAGACGCCGTACGCGGGGCCCTGATCGCGCGCGGAGCCGCGGAAGACGCGCGGCGCCGGGCCGCCACCGGAGCGCATGCGGAGAAGGAAATCGCGCACGAGGCGCGTCTTGCCCACGCCCGCCGCGCCTACGAGCGTGACGGTGCGGCAGACGCCGCGCTTGACCACGTCCTGCAGCGCCCCCTCGAGCTCGCGCATCTCCGCGGCGCGGCCGACGAGCATGGCCCGGCGCTCGGCCACGCCCAGACCCGCGGGGGGCATCAGACTGACGCGATCGGTCATCGCGCCAGACTGTATCACCCTCCGTCGCCTTCGAGCACTTCCGTGGTGAGCGCCGGCTCGGCCTCGGCGGCCTGGTCCTGGGCGCGCGCGCTCGCGTTCCCCGTCCGAGGCTCGGCTCCGTGGCCGGCCGAATGCTGGCCTGCGGCGGGGGCGTGCGCGTCGGGCCGAGGCTGGCCGTGGCGCCTCCCCACGGCGTGGCGGCGCGCGTGGACGATCGGGTTCTCGATGCAGCTCGTCATCCCCGCGGGGCAAGCGATGCGGACGTGGAAGTGGTCGTCGTGCGGGAGCGAGCCGTGCGGCTGCACCATGGTGAACGCCGCCTGCGTCCGGAGCGCCTCGGGAGCGCCGATGCGAGCCGCGTACTGCAGGAGGCGCAGGCGCAAGGGCGCGGAGACGAAGATGTGGCTCACGTGCGCCACCGGGTCCTCGAGCACCGACGTGACGAGGGCCCAGTTGCGCGCGTCGTCGAAGTGCGCGCCGGGCCAGGTCGGCGCCGTCCCGTCCGCGCGGAACGGCACGAAATGCTCGGCGAAGATCTGGCGGCCGCGCGCGTCGGTGACGAAGAAGGCGATGTCGGCGTCGCGCCCGCTCTCGTGGGAGGCGTGCCGCTCGATCTCCCCGCCGCCCGCGCGCGAGAGGTCACCCACGCTCAGCACCGCGCCAGGGAACTGGCGCGCGAGCCGGCGACCGGCGCGATCGATCATGCCGACGAGGGCGCCGAGCCCGTAGCGCACGTTGTCTTGCGCGTAAGCCGGGACGACGCGCAGGTACGGCTCCGTGGGCAGGTGCGAGCCTCCGACCAGGTGGCCTTCGGTCGGCGAGCCGACGCTGCGTCCCATCGGTGGAACGAGCGCCGCGGGGAGCTGCGCCCGCGCGGTGGGAGGCGGCGGGCCGGCGAGCGCGGAGGACGACGCCGCGAGGGCGGCGCCAAGGGAGAGGACGGCGGCGATGCGCATGGGCCGAACCAACCATGGGGGGTCGCGGATGGGCAAAAAAGAGGAGGACGAAGGGGGATACGGAACGGGAACGGGAACGGGAGGAATCCGCCCCCCCTAAGCACATCCATAACGGTCTCCGTCGCTGACTTCGTCTCCGACTCCGTCTCCGTCGCTGTCTCCGACTCCGACGCCGTGACCGGGCGTTTTCGGCTAAACACTGTCGTCGTGCCGGCCCCGACCCACAAACACCGCGCCCTGCGCGTCCTTCAGACGGAGCTCGCCGCTTGCCGCAAGTGCGCCAACATGATCGGGCCCGTCATTTGCGGCCCGCCCGTCGTCAGCCGCGTCCTGCTCATCGGCCAGGCTCCCGGCCCCCACGAGGGCAAGCTCGGCCGCCCCTTCGCCTGGACCGCCGGCAAGACGCTCTTCCGCTGGTTCGAGGAGGCGACCGGGTGGGACGAGGCCGCCGTCCGCGAGCGCGTGTACTTTGCAGCCGTCGCGCGCTGCTTCCCCGGCAAGACCAAGGACGGGAGCGACCGCCGCCCCGACGCCGACGAGATCCAGCGTTGCCAGACCTACCTCGCACGCGAGGTCGCCATCCTCGAGCCCGACGTGGTCCTCGCCGTCGGCACGCTCGCCATCGAGCAGGTCCTCGGCCGCAAGGCGAAGCTCGACGAGGTCGTCGGCAAGACGCTGCGCGCGAGCTACCACGGGCGCGACGTGCTGGTCATCGCGCTGCCACACCCGAGCGGTGCGTCGAGCTGGCACAAGACCGAGTCGGGCAAGGCGCGCCTGCGGCGTGCGCTGCGCCACGTACGCGCTCGGCTGCAATCGGGCGATGCTGCTAAGCTGCGAGCGCGGCCCCGTACTTCGGCTTCTGGAGGGTAAAATGAAAGCAATCCGGTCTTGCGCCGTCCTCGGCGTGGCGGCCTTCGTGTTCGCCACCGCGTGCAGCAGCGGGAGCGCGGGGAGCAGCTGCGGCGCCTACTACGACAAGCTCGTCGCCTTCCTGACCCAATGCGGCTCGGGCACGACGATCAACACGTCGCAGAGAGACGCCTTCATCGCCTACTGCAACGAGCTCGCGACCGCCCCGGGCGTGACCAATCTCGGCGGGCAGCTCGACGCCTGCGCGGCGACGCTCGACCCCTCGACCTGCGCGACCCCCACCTGCACCATCCGCGGCACCCTCCCCGCAAGCACCGGGTGCGCGACCTCCGTCCAGTGCCAGAGCGGCGATTGCCTCGTCGTCGGCAGCACCGATCCGACCACCGAGCTCAAGTGCGGGACGTGCGAGGCGCTGGCCACGCAGGGCGGCGACTGCACCAACGCCGTCTGCGACACGGGCCTGTACTGCGACAGCACGACCAAGAAGTGCACGCCGAAGGTCACCCAGGGCGCCTCGTGTACGAGCCTCACGCAGTGCGCCACGGGCCTTTACTGCGACAGCCAGTCGAAGACGTGCCTGTCGACGCCGACCAAGGGCCAGCCCTGCACCACGACGTGCGCCGCGCAGTACGCGTGCATCAGCGGCACGTGCGCCGATCGTGTCGGCGCGGGAGGATCGTGTCCCAGCGGCAACGAGTGCCAGTCGTCGCTCACGTGCAACCCACAGACGCACGTCTGCGAGACGCTCCCCGCCGCCAACGCGGGCGAGCCGTGCGGCTTCGTGAACAACCAGTACGTCGTGTGCGGCTCCGGCCTCGTCTGCGCTAGCGGCACGTGCGCTGCGCCGAAGCAGCAGGGCGCGCCGTGCACGGTCGGCAACCAGGAGTGCGCGATCAATCTCGTGTGCAGCGGCGGCACATGCCAGGTCCCCGACTTCGGCACCTGCAAGTAAGGGCCTGGGTCGACACGGCCGGCGCGTTCCGCTAGATCGGGACGCGCCATGGACAAGGTCTACAAATCCGCCAAAGAGGCCTGCGCCGACGTCCCGAGCGGCGCCACCGTCCTCGCGGGCGGCTTCGGTCTCTGCGGCATCCCCGAGAACTGCATCGCGGCCCTCCGCGAGCTCGGCCCGAAGGATCTGGTCTTCGTGTCGAACAACTGCGGCGTCGACGACTTCGGTCTCGGCATCTTGCTGCGCAACAAGCAGATCCGGAAGATGATCTCGAGCTACGTCGGCGAGAACAAAGAGTTCGAGCGGCAGTATCTCCGCGGCGAGCTCGAGGTCGAGCTCTGTCCCCAGGGCACGCTCGCCGAGCGGCTGCGCGCGGGCGGCGCAGGCATCCCCGCGTTCTACACGCCGACGGGCGCCGGCACCGCGGTGAGCGAGGGCGGGCTCCCGCTCAAGTACGCCGCCGACGGCTCGGTCGCCAAGTACAGCGAGAAGAAAGAGACTCGAGAGTTCAACGGCCGGCCGTACGTCCTCGAGCCCGCCATCACCGGCGACTTCGCCATCGTGAAAGCGTGGAAGGGCGATCGCTACGGCAACCTGGTCTTCCGCCACACCGCGATGAACTTCAACCCGCTCTGCGCCATGGCCGCCAAGACCACGATCGCGGAGGTCGAGGAGCTGGTGGACGTCGGCAAGCTCGAGCCGGATCGGATCCACCTGCCCGGCATCTACGTCCACCGCATCTTCAAGGGGGAGAAGTTCGAGAAACGCATCGAGCGCCGCACCATCGCGGCGCCAGCCGCGGAACACGCAAAAGCTCAGAAGGCAGGTGCCTCATGACCTTGTCCCGAGAACAGATCGCCCAGCGCGCAGCGCAGGAGCTCCGCGACGGCTACTACGTCAACCTCGGCATCGGCATGCCGACGCTCGTCGCCAACTTCATCCCGAAGGGCGTCGAGGTCGTCTTGCAGAGCGAGAACGGCCTGCTCGGCATCGGCCCCTACCCTGTTTCCGGCAAGGAAGACGCGGATCTCATCAACGCGGGCAAGGAGACGGTGACCATGCTCGCGGGCTCCGCCATCTTCGACAGCGCCGCGAGCTTCGCGCAGATCCGCGGCGGCCACATCGATCTCGCCATCCTGGGCGCGATGCAGGTCTCCGAGCACGGCGACCTCGCCAACTGGATGATCCCCGGCAAGATGGTCAAGGGAATGGGCGGCGCGATGGATCTGGTCGCGAGCGCCAAGCGCGTCGTCATCATCATGGAGCACGCCGCGAAGGACGGTTCGCCGAAGATCCTCAAGGCCTGCAACCTCCCGCTCACCGGGCGACGCGTCGTTCATCGCATCATCACCGACCTCGCGACGATGGACGTAACCCCCGACGGCCTGCTCCTCCGCGAGGTCGCGCCCGGTGTCTCCGCGCGCGACGTGCAGGAGAGGACCGAGCCGACGCTGAAGGTGCCGAGCGATCTCGCGACGATGAGCGTGTAGTCCTCGTCTCGTCAGAGCCCGAGGAGGATGTCGAGGATGTCGCGCACGGCCTCGAGGCGCTCGGGCACGGCGTACATCCGGTGCATCGGCGCCGGCATCGGCGCGTGGAGCGCCTCGAAGCCCTGCGTCCGGCGTTCGACCTCCGCCCTGCGGCGCTCCTCTTCCAGCCGGAGCTTCTCGCGCTTCTCCACGAGCTCGATCCCTCCGCGCTCCACGAACGCGAGCGACGCGGTGAGCTCGCGCGCGTCGAACCAGGTCCCGTGCGCCTTGCAGACGTCGACGACGATGCCCGAGCTCTTACCGAAGACCGTGCGGTTCATGCGGACGTTGCAGCTCGGGCACGGGATGTATTTGACCTCGGCCTCGTGGGGCAGCTGGGGCCTCTGGATGCGGGGACCCGCGTGTGCCCCGCCGTCCGGCTCCGGCTTGGGCCGGTGATCGGCGACGAGGCGCGCGAGCGTCGCGTTCGCGACGAAGAGTCCACCGCAACGCTCGCACTCCGCGAGACCCGCGGCGTCGTCCTCGGCCGGAGCGAGCGCGCTGAGCGGGCCGCAACCGCGGGGGCAGAGAAGCTGCGTCGGCACCGGCTCCGGCTCGAGTCCGAGGGCCGCGCCGCAGCTCGCGCACGCTGCAGTGCCCTGCTCCGTGGCGGACGCCACGATGGTGCCGACGGGGTTGAGCGTCATGCACGCGCCGCAACGCACGGCGGGCCGCTCGGCGCCGCACTGCGCGCAGAGGCGGGCGTCGGCCGCGAGCTCGGCGCCGCACGAGGTGCAGCGGTTCGCCGCGCCGCTCGAACCGCGGTAGGGGCCGTTCATCCTTCGAGGATAGCGCGCGCGACGCGTTCGGCGATGGCGAGCGCGGCGGTCAGCCCGGGCGACTCGATGCCGACCAGGTTCCACACGCCGCTCGCCGCGTCGCGCTCGAT
>DATIQP010000040.1:0-3612 GCA_035470765.1 Polyangiaceae bacterium
CCGGCCCTCGCCGCCGAGCAGCTTCAGTGGGCCTCGCGTCTCGACAACATCAACACCGCGACGGCCGCGGTCGCCATCGGCGCGCTGGTCTTCTCCTCCGCGAAGCTCAAGAGCCTCCCGGCGGACGCTCAGAACCTCCTCATCACGACGGGCGCCGTGACCGGCCAGGCCCTGACGACGCGCATCCGCAACGAGGACGACGCCGCCTTCGCCCGCATCAAGGGCCGGATGGCCGTGTACGACCCGAATGCCAGCGACGTGGCGGCGTGGACGAAGCTGTTCGCCGACACGCGCGCGCGCCTGCGCGGCACGGTGTTCAACGCGCAAGCGTTCGACGACGCCGTCCGCTACGCGCAGTAGCAAGAAGAAGGGGAGAGAGGGTTGCCCCCCCTCGCGTGTGCTCGGGCTCATGCTCGCGTTGTTCCGTTGAACGCGGGTGAGCGCCGGCAACGCTGCGCGTGAGCCCTGCGCGCACGCGTCCCCCCCACGCCGGGTGCCCCGCGGACCGCGCGTGCCGCTCGCACCCGTCGGGGGGGAGGGTCAACCGCGTGAGAGTCGTAGGCGGAGCGCTTCTCGCGTGAGTGGCAGGGTCAGAAACCGGTCTGCAATCGACGGGCGGCCGCCCTCCACGAGGAAGAGGACGTCACGCTCGAGGTCGGTCAGCATGATCGCCGTGCGCCGGGTACGTGCGATGCATGGTCAGGTGCGACACCCTCGCAGGAGAGTACACCATGGCCAACGAGAACTGGGGTCACTGCAACCACTGCCGTTTCTTCGGTAGCCCCGCCAAGTCACCGCTCGGCGGCGAAGAAGCTGGGTGCAAGGAGCCGACCCTCGCCAAGGTGCAGCTGCGCGTCTTCGGCGCGTGTGGATGCAATCGATTCAGTCTGCGGGCCGGGCTCGACAAGAGCGTGGAGCAACCGCGGGCGCACGGGTGACGCGGCGGCGGAGACGGAGACGGAGACAGACTCGGAGACGGAGTCGGAGTCGGAGTCGGAGACAGACTCTGAGATGGAGTCGGAGACGGGATCGGAATAGGCGTGGCTCGATGATCCGCGGGCGCGGGCTGCTGGCGTTCTTGGTGGTCGCGCTGTCGGCAGTCAGCGCAGCGGCCGAGGATCGCCCGGCGACCGCGCCGAAGCCCGACGCCGCGCCGAAGCCCGACGCCGCGCCGAAGCCGAAGCCCAAGAGCCAGCACGGGCTCTACTGGCACGAGGAGTGGAGGCGTTTTCACCCGGTGGAGTACGTCGCCACGGGGATCCTCGGGCCTCTCGCCATCGCCGAGTACTTCTACCTCCCGCCGCAGCAGCAACCGCACTGGGTCGGAGGCATCCTGTTCGACGACGCGGTGCGAGACGCGCTGCGCCTGCGATCCCCGTCGGCGTTGCACGCCTCGTGGGCGATGGCCGACACCGCAGGCGTGACGCTCGTGGCGATCAGCGTCGGGCTCGACTCGGTCATCGTGCCGCTGCTCCGGGGGAGCCCCGACGTGGCGTGGCAGCTCACGCTGATGGACGCCGAGGCCTTCTCGCTGAGCTCGCTCGTCGCGATCACGCTCTACGACACGGTCGGGCGCGCCCGCCCCTCCTACGAGGACTGCCAGCGCAACCCCTCGGCCGCGATGGGCTGCAACACGAGCCCCGACGCGTCGTTCCCGAGCGGGCACATCAACGAGGCCTTCACGGCGGCGGGGCTGTCGTGCGCGCACCACATGTACGCGCACGTCTACGGGAGCCGCCTCGCCGACGCGTTCGCGTGCGCTCGGGACCTGACGCTCGCGACGACCGAGGGCGTGCTGCGCATCATGGGCGATCGCCACTGGACGACGGACGTGATCGTCGGCAGCATGATCGGCTTCTCGTTCGGCTTCGGGCTGCCGACGCTGCTGCACTACGTGCGGTGGAAGCGCACGCCGGTGAAGGTCGTATCGCTCGCGCCGCTGGTGGGCTCGCAGTTCGGCGTCGTCGCGGTGGGGCTCTTCTAGCCCGCGCTCAGCTCGGGACGTAGGTGATGGAGTAGTCGGAGCAGGTGCCCGTGCTCACGATGACGACGGCGGCGTCCTGGGGCACCGGGATGGCCATCGAGCTGCCCGAGGCGATCGAGTAGCAGGTGCCCGTGCCGCCGCACGCGCTCAGGACCTCGACCTGGATGCCGCCGCTAGTGGCCTTGACGGTCGCCGTCCACGCGCCGCCGCTGCCGGGGAAGCGGATGAACGTGGCGCCGCCCGTGACAGGGCTGGGGCACGTGGTCGTAGCGGACGAGCCGGCGTTCACGCAGGTGGTGCCCGAGAGCGCGCCGTCGGGCGAGACCGCCATGACGGAGGAGCCGCACGGAGCGCCTTGCGTCACGATGCACGTGGCGCCCTGGCACGTCGTGCCCGAGGGGCAGGTCACGCCGCACGGCACCGGGGTGTCCGAGCCGGAGTCCTGAGGAGACGACTGGTCTTTCGCGACCACGTCCTTGACGGTCGAGTCCGTGACGCCCACGTCCGCCGTCGCGTCGGGCGGCTGGAACGCCGCATCGCCCGCGTCGCCGCCGGAGGTGAGCGACGGGTCGACGGCGCACGCGCTGGCCGCGAGGAGCAGGCTCGTGACCAAGAAGAAGAAAGGCGAACGCACTTCGATCGAAGGGTAACGAAGCGCCTTGGCATCGCCCACGCTTTTCGCACGCGGGCAGCCGGACGAACTGTCCCACATGCAGTCTTGGTGCGGTCGGTTCAGCCGAAGGTTACCGAGGATTCCTTGCGCGCGGAGTAGAGCGCCCAGAACTTGTCCGCGATCGCCGAGGCCTCGAGCGTCGCCTGGCCCTGATCGAACGCCGTGCCCTTCACGGTCCCGAGCACCATCAGCTCGCCAAGGTAGACGCCCTTGGTCTTCAGCTTCTCGGCGAGCAAGCCGCAGAGCTTGTGCTTCGCCGCGTTGGCGAGCGCGAGGCCCATCGCGTTGTACTGCACCACCGTCGCGTCGATCTGAGGATCGAAGAGCCCGAAGCCGCCGTTGGTGATCAGCACGGCCGAGGACGCGTCCTTCTCCAGATCCGGAAGGGCCTCTTGCACCGCGGCGAGCACTCCGACGGTGGCAACGTCGAGCGCGCCGTGCACCGCGCGCGCGTCGGCCTGGAGGAGATCGCCCGCCGCGCCCGAGTACGCCGACCACTGCAGCACGCTGATCGGGCCGAGGGTCTTGCGCACGGAGGCGACGAGCGCCTTCACCGAGGCCGGATCGCCGAGGTCCGTCGGAAACGCCGCCGCTTTGATCCCCCTCGCTTCGAGCGCCTTCACTCCCGCGGAGAGCTTGTCCGCGCTGCGAGAGGCGAGCGCCACCGAGAACCCCTCCGCTCCGAACTTCTCCGCCACCGCCTTCGAGACCCCAGGTCCGTAGCCGCACACGATGATCGTCTTCGACATGCCGGCCGATCTACCCCGGAGGCGGCGGGCGCGCCAGCGCGCCTACTGCAGCCGCAGGTCCATCTCGAGCGCCTCCGAGAGCTTCGGCAGATCTTGCACGACGTAGAAGAAGGCCATCCACGCCCAGCGGCCCCATCGCCGCAGCCCGTCGCGCTTCACCTTCTCGATCGCTGCTCGGTTGTGCGCGGGCGCCTTGCCGTACAGCA
>DATIQP010000041.1:0-16152 GCA_035470765.1 Polyangiaceae bacterium
CGACCGCGCTCGCGAGCGCCGCGTAGCTCAGCACCTGCTTGGTCTCCCGCGCGAGGTCGCTCCGCGTCGCGTCGTCGAAGCTGGGCGCGGCGCGCACGTCGTAGCGCAGGATGGTCCTGTCGGGGGTGGCGAGCATCACCGTCGTCCGCGAGAACCAGCGCGCGCCCGAGAACGAGACGAGCACGTGACCGCCTGCCTCCTGCGCGCGTCGATCGAAGAGCGCCTGCTCTCGTCGTCGAAGGGCCGTCTCGGCGTCGTTCTCACCGAGCTGCGCGTTCGGGCTCGCGACGCGCAGCGGGTGCGGCCGCTCGGGATCGTCGTCGCCCAGCGCCCACTCCGAGACGGCGAAGCTCGGCGGCGCGCCCTCGTCGTCCTCCGCGTCGTCGAGGTGCACGCGCGCACGCGGAATCAGCGGCAGCGCGTAGCCGGGGCGCGTCGCGGCGATCGCCGAGAGGAGCGAGGTCTTGCCCACGCCGTCCGCGCCGAACAGCACGGTCAGCGGGCGGGGCCCTTCGTCGCCGCCCAGCCGCAGCGTGAGCGAGGCGAGGGGGCCGACCCCGGAGACGCGCACCGCCAGCAGTCGCATGACACTCAGCTTACCCGTGCTAAAGCTCGGGGGCATGGAAGAGCGACGAGAATCTCTGGGCGACGGCGGCTCGAGCGCGCTCTACGCGGTCGCCGGCGCGCTGCTCGTCGTCGGGCTGCTCGTCGCCTTCGCGTGGCTGCCTCGGGTCATCCGCCCGCACGAGGCGCATCAGGTCGGCCGTGACGCCCCGGACTTTCGCGTCCCGCTCGTGCTCAACGCCGACGCCCTCACGGCTCCGCCCGCGCTCGCCCCGGCGACGGTCAGCATCGCCGAGCTCAAGGGCAAGGCCATCCTCCTCGACTTCTGGGCGACGTGGTGCGGGCCCTGCCAGGCCGAAGCGCCGATCGTCGACCGCGTCTCGGTGCGCTTCCGCGATCGAGGCCTCGTCGTGATCGGCGTGAACACCAGCGACGGCGAGGGCCTCGCCGCGCCCTGGGCGAAGCGTCACGGCCTGTCGTACCCGATCGCCTTCGACGACGGCCACGCCGCGGCGGCTTTCGGCGTCGAGAACCTGCCCACCCTCGTCGTCATCTCGAAGGACGGCAAGGTCGTCGGAATGCGCACCGGCATGACCGACGGCTCCGAGATCGAGCGCCTGGTCAACCAGGCTCTGTAGTCTTGCGCATCGGCAGGAAGAAACGGGCTCCGGTGAGCTCGTTCACGCCGCAGTAGAGATCCGCGTCGAAGGTGAGTTGCAGCTGCCGGTAGGTCAGCACCTCCTCCACCTTGCCGATCGCGACGAGCCGACCCTCCTTCAGCAAGACCACGCGCGACGCGTACTGCGCCGCCGCGTTGATGTCGTGCATCGTCATCACGACGGCGAGCCCGCTCGCCCTCAGCTGGTCGAGCAGGTCGTAGAGCGCGAGCTGGTGGCGCACGTCCAGAAAGGCGCCCGGCTCGTCGAGCAGCAGCAGCTCCGGCGACTGCGCGAGCGCGCGCGCGATGGCCACGCGCTTCTGCTCGCCGCCGCTCAGGGCGTCCACGCGCCGGCCCGCGAGAGCCTCGAGATCGCACCTCCGGATCGCGTCGTTGGCGATGCGCTCGTCCTCGTCGGTCGCCTGCATCCAGCTGCCCTGGTGTGGCGCCCGCCCCATCATCACCACCTCGCGCACGGTGAAGCCGAAGGCGACGTCGCTGGCCTGCGCGACGAGGGCCACGCGCCGCGCGATTCGTTCGCGAGAGAGGGTGTCGACCCGCTCGCCGAAGAGCTGAGCCAGGCCTGTTTGCGGTGTAAGCGCGCCCGACATCACGCGCAGCAGCGTCGACTTTCCCGCGCCGTTCGGGCCCAGGATGGCGACCAGCTCACCCGTTTCGATGCTCAGCGTGACGGCCTCGAGCGCCGCCTTCGTCGGGCCGTCGTAACGGGCGGTCACGCCCTGGAGATCGATCGCGTTTGCCAATTTCCTTCCTGCTTGACTCGCCGCATCATAGTCTAGGGGATGAAAGAACAGGCGGCCGTGGAAGCGAAACCCGAAGCTCCGATCGAAGCCCCGACCGTGCGGCGCGTCATCAAGCGGTACTCCAACCGCAAGCTGTACGACACGAAGGACAGCCGCTACGTCACGCTGCTCCAGATCGCGGAGATGGTCCGCGGCGGCGAGGAAGTGCAGATCATCGACAACACGTCGAAGGATGATCTCACCGAGGTCACGCTCGCTCAGATCATCTACGAGGAAAAGAAGGCGAATAGCCGCGCCGTCCCGCTCCAGACGCTGAAGGATCTCATCCACCAGCGGACGGAAAAGGTCCTCTCCGACCTTCGAGAAGGTCCCATCGGCAGGCTCATTCCAGGCCCGAAGGATGGAACGAAGGAAAAGGAAAAGGAGAAGCCCGCCTCCGCCGCTCCTCCCCCGGCTCCTCCGGAGCCGACGCCGTCGAAGCCCACGCTCGTCGAGCAGGCCCGGGGAACGCTCGAGGACTGGCAGCAGAAGATTGACGATCGTGTCAAAGCCCTGCTCCCGAACCTGACACCCTGGCAAACGCTCGAAGCCGAGATCAAGCGCCTGAACGCCCGTATCGATGAGCTAGAAAAAAAGCTCAAATCCGCGAAAGGCCGCGAGGAATAGAGCCCGGGGAAGGCGTGTTGACCTGACAACGGCACAGTCCGTGCCCACGTTCCAACCATGACCTCCTTCGACGCTCCCCGGCCCGCTGACGACGATCCGTTCCTCGAGGAGTGCATGTCGCACATGGACGCGTTGTACGGCGTCGCCTGCCGTCTCACGCGCAACCCGACCGAAGCCGAGGATCTCGTCCAGGACGCGCTGCTCAAGGCGATGCGGGCCCGCGCCCAGTTTCAGCCGGGCACCAACCTCAAGGCCTGGTTGTTCCGCATCCTGACCAACACGTTCATCAACAAGTATCGCCGTGGAGGTCTCGAGCGCTCGGTGCTCGACGGTCCCGACGCCGATCCGCTCGCCGACGGCTGGGTGAGCGCCTCGACGATGCGCCAGCTCCGCGACCCGGAGCAGATCGCGCTGATGCCGATCGTGGAGGGCGAGGTGCGTCGCGCGCTCGACGCGTTGCCCCCGGAGTTCCGGCTCGCCGTGATCCTCTGCGACGTGGAGGAGTTCTCCTACGAGGAGATCGCCGATATCATGGGGTGCCCCATCGGCACCGTGATGAGCCGGCTCCACCGCGGACGAAAGCTATTGCAGAAGGCCCTCTACAGCCACGCGCTCGCGATGGGCATCGTGAAGAGCGAGGCCGTCGTCGGCGGCGCTCCGCGCGCCGAGAAGCAGGCCAAGCCCGCCGATCTCGAGGCGTACCGCGCGCGCAAGCGAGGTGTCGCATGAGCACGCGCCCATGCGGTGAGTTCAGTCCGCTGCTCGGCCCGTTCGGCGACGGCGAGCTCGAGCCCGCGAAGATGGTGGAGGTCGAGTCGCACGTCGAGCAGTGCGAGGGGTGCCGCGAGCGCGTGTTGCTCGACGAGGCCACCCGCCACTCGGTCCGGCACATGACGAAGCAGGATGCCCCCGAGGGGCTGCGCGCGCGGATCAGCGCGGCGATGCTCGCCGAGCAGGCTCGCACCGAGGCTCGCACCGAGGTCGCTCAGCGCAGCGCCAACGGCCTCGGCTGGCGCGCGATGGTTCCGCTCGCCACCGCGGCGGCCTTCGCGCTCGCGTGGGGAGCCATGTCGCGCGGGCCGATCGCCCGGACGACGGCCGGCGAAAAACTCGGCGCCAGCTTCGGCGACGACCTGCTCTCCGAGCTCGTGGCCGAGCACTCCTCGCCGCTTCCGCCCGACCGCACCGACCCGAACAAGGTCGGAGAGCTCGGTCAGTACGTCGGCGTCCCGGTGCGCGCGTCGACGCTCCACGAGCACAACGCCCGCTTCCTCGGCGGCCGCATCCTGCCCGTGCACCAGGAGCGCGCTGCGATGCTCCAGTACGAGATCCACGAGGGCAACGCCACGCGCCGCGTGAGCGTCATCGTCTTCGATCCGCGTCGCATCCAGATCAACGACACCGATCTCACCCCGCAGCCGGCCGGCACGGCTTCGGTGCGCGTCGGCCACCAGAACGGCTATTCCGTCGCCGTGACGCAGCGCCAAGGCGTCGGTTACGCGCTCGCGAGCGACATGGACGAGCAAGAGACCGCCGCGCTCGCCCTGGCGACGAGCCCCGACTTCTGAGCGCCGCGCCGCGCCAGGCCTAGAGCGCCGCGGCGAAGCCGTACTTGCGCGGGTCGCTGGCG
This sequence comes from Polyangiaceae bacterium, assembly GCA_035470765.1. Classification (GTDB taxonomy): domain Bacteria; phylum Myxococcota_A; class Polyangia; order Polyangiales; family Polyangiaceae; genus DASXHD01. Next base: position 4,283 of record DATIQP010000041.1, read on the forward strand.
GCCAGCACGCGCACGCCGCCCGGCCCGCGCTCCCAGCCGATCATCTGCACTGCCGAGCCGTTGAACGGGTTGGGCTCGACCGTCTCGCCCCGCAGCCGCAGCCCGGCGCGCACGTCCTCGCTGATCTCGGCGTCGACCAGCACGGAGGTGCCGTTGGTGTGGATCCGCGGAGCGCTCACGCACGCGCTCGGGTCGAGGCCGAAAATCAGCCGCGCGACCGCCGCCTGGGTGACCGCGGTGGCGATGCGGCGGCCGCCCGAGCCGCCCAGGGCGAGGATGGGGGCGCCGTTCTCGAGCACGATCGTGGGGGCCATGCTCGACACGGGGCGCGCGCCCGGGCGCGCCCGGTTGGGCCCGGGGCCGGTGACGCCGAACGGCGCGACCTCCGAGGGTGCCGTGAAGTCGTCGAGCTGGTTGTTCAGGATGATCCCGGTGTCTCCGGCGACGATGCGCGCGCCGAACGGCCCGTTGACGGTGGTGGTGAGCGAGACCACGTTGCCTTCGTCGTCGGTCACGATGAGGTGCGTGGTGCCGCTCTCCTTGGTCTTGAACTCGACCGACGGATGCACCTTGTACGGCTCGATGCGCGAGCGCCGCGCGTCGAGTTGCTTGGGGTCGAGCGCGCGGCCGTAGGCGGCCTCGACGCCCGGATCGAGATCGGGATCGCCAGCGAAGCGCGCCCGATCGGCGATGGCCCCGCGCAGCCCCTCGGCCACGGTGTGGAAATAGGAGCTCGATTCGAAGCCCACGGCCTTGAGCGACGAGCTCGAGTCGGCGCCGAACATGCCGAGCATCTCTTGGAGCATGAGGCCGCCCGCCGAGGGCGCGGGCATGGTCGCGATCGTCCGTGCCCCCACGACGCGCGTGAGGGGCGCGCGCTCGCGGACCTTGTAGGCGGCGAGATCCGCGGCGTCGATGGCGCTGCCCTCGGCCCGCGCGGCCTCGACGATCTTCGGGGCGATGTCGCCCGTGTAGAAGGGCTTGGCCCCCTCGGCGCCGAAGCGGGCGATGGTGCGCGCGAGCGCGGGCCGCACCCACGTGGAGCGGTACGCGAGCGGCTGGCCGCCGGGGTAGAGCTCGGCGGTGAGCGGCGTCCCCTCGACCATGCGCTGCACGAAGGGCAGCACCTCGGCGAGGTGGCGGCCCACGAGGAACCCTCGCTGCGCGAGCTGCGCCGCCGGGGCCGCGTCGTCGGCCAGGGATTTGTGTGCATAATGCACGCTCAGCCACTCGAGGCCGGCCGGCTCGCCGATCACGCCGACGGTCGTGCCGCGCTTGCCGGCCACGACGAGGCTGTCCGGTCCGGCGTGCGCGGGCGCGGTCTCCCGGAAGTCGAGCGCGACGAGCTTGTGCTCGCGTGCCACGTAGACGAGCGCGAAGCCGCCCCCGCCGAGCCCGCTCGCCGTCGGATTGACCACGCCGAGCGCGAGCGAGGCCGCGATGGCGCCGTCGAAGGCATTTCCGCCGGCGCGCATGACCGCGAGCGCGGCGCGTGTCGCGTCGGCGTCGTCGGTGGCGACCGCGAGGTGCGAGCCCTCGGCCGAGGGCGTGTACGCGCCGCGCGCGGGCAGGCCGATGGTGAGCATTACGGTGGCGGCGGCCGCGCCCAGCAGTGCTAGGCTTCGCCCGCTCATGCGCTTCGTGTACGTGATGGATCCCATTTCGCGTGTCCTCGTCGACAAGGATACGACGTTCGCGTTCCAGCGCGCGGCCCAAGCGCGCGGGCACCTCTCGCTGCACTGCGAGCCGCGCGATCTCTTCGTCAAGGACGGGGACGTCTTCGCCCGGGTCCGCGAGCTCCGGGTGAGCGACGAGGCGCCGCACTTCACCTTCGGAAACGCCGCCGACGTGCGCCTCGCGGACGTTGGGGCCGTCTTCATCCGCAAGGACCCCCCGTTCGACCGGACGTACCTCTACACGACGCTGCTGCTCGAGCGGGCCCGCGGCCGCACCGTGCTGGTGAACGACCCGCGTGGCCTGCGCGAGGCCAACGAGAAGCTCTACGCGACGCACTTCCCGCAGCACATGCCGCGCACCCTGGTCACCGCCGATCGCGAGCGCATCTTCGCCTTCGTGAAGGAGGTGGGCGGCCAGGGCGTCATCAAGCCGCTCGACGGCGCCGGCGGGATGGGCGTGATGATGCTCCGGCTCGACGACCCGAACGCGCGATCGATCGTGGACGTCCTCACGGCCGAGGGGCGGCGGCTCGCGATGGTGCAGCAGTTTTTGCCCGAGGTGCGCCAGGGCGACAAGCGCGTCCTGCTCCTCGACGGCGAGCTGCTCGGCGCGATCAACCGCGTCCCGCGCGCGGACGACATCCGCTCCAACATCCACGTCGGCGGCAGGGTGGAGCCGGTGAGCGTCACGGACAAGGAGCGAGCGATCATCGCGGACCTCGCGCCGCGCCTGCGCGCCGACGGGCTCGTCTTCGTCGGCCTGGACTTCATCGGCGACCGGCTGACGGAGGTGAACGTCACCTCGCCGACCGGCATCCAGGAGCTCGGCCAGCACCTCGGCCGCGACGTCGCCGCCGACGTCATCGCGTGGGTGGAGCGCAAGGCCGATGAGCTCATGCCGCAGCCGTCGAGCTCCATGGCTCCTCCGCGCTGACATGCCGCTCACCGTCACCGTGCGCTCGGAGGGGGAAGGCGAAGGCGGGCCCTCGCTGACCTTCGACGCCGCGCGCGTCGTCGTCGGGCGCGGATCGAGCTGCGACGTGCGCCTGCCCGATCCGAGCGTCAGCCAGCGCCACGCCGTGTTCCGCGCGCAGGGCGCGGAGTACCAGATCCTCGACGAGGGCAGCACCAACGGCACGTTCGTCGGCGGCGTGCGGCTAGCGCCCAAGGCCCCGCGCACCTTGCGCAGCGGCGACCTCGTGCGCGTCGGGCGCGTGTGGCTGGAGGTGCGCATCGACCAGAGCGCGCCCACGCCCGACCTCGCGCTCGCGACGCGCGACCTCGCGCTCGCCCTGGTGCAGAACGCGATGCGCCAGCAAGGCGACCTGACCACGCCCACCGTGTCGATCGTCGAGGGGCCCGACCTCGGCGCGACGCTGCCGCTGGCCGACGAGGGCCGCGTCTACGTCGTCGGGCGCGGCGAGACGTGCGACCTGCCGCTCGCGGACGCCGACGCGTCGCGCGAGCACCTGCAGATCGTCCGGCGCGGCGCCACCGTGCTCCTGCGCGACCTCGGCTCGCGCAACGGCTCGCGCCTCGGCGAGCAACCGATCGCGTTCGGCCGCGACGTGCCGTGGCGGTCGGCGTCGATGGTGCGCGTGGGGGCGACGGTGCTCGCGCTCGAGGAGCCCGTCGCGAGCGCGCTCGGCGAGCTCGAGTCCGCCGCGGACGAGCGGATGAAGCCCGACGAAGCGCCGCCGCCGCCGTCGTCGTCGCAGAAGCAGGACGCCGGCCCGCCGCCGAGCTCGCGCGGGGCCGAGGCCCCCATCGCGCGCCTCGAGAACTCGATCCACACCGTCGAGACGAGCAGCAAGCGCAAGAAGCGCTCGCGCATGAAGAGCGCCGACGTCGCGATCATCGGCTCGGCGATCGCCATCATCGTGCTCTCGATCGCCGCCCTCGTGTGGGTCCTGCGGTGAGTCGCTTCGCCCGGCTTCAGACCGAGGCGCTGCGCGAGCGGCGCGGCGCGGGGTGCGCGTAGCTCTTCGGCAGGTCGCGGAGATCGATCGCCGCCAGCATCAGCTCGAGCGCGTGCGCGTCGGCGGGGCGATCGACGCTCTTCTTCTTCAGGCACATCATGACCGCGGCGTCGAGCTCGGCGGGGATGGGCAGGTCCGGCCGGCGCAGGCGCATCGGCTTCGGCACCTGGCGCTGGTGCAGGTCCAAGAGCTCGCGCCGGTTGGGCGAGGTGATGGGCAGCTCGCCGGTCAGCGCCTCGTACATGACCACGCCGAACGCGTAGAGGTCGGTGCGGGCCTCGACCGGCGCGCCGATGCACTGCTCCGGCGCCATGTACTCGGGCGTGCCGAGGGTGTAGCCGGCCTGCGTGAGCGACTCGGCGGCCGTCAGCTTGCTCATGCCGAAATCGAGCACCTTCGAGGTGCCGTCGTCGCACAGGAAGATGTTGCCCGGCTTGAGGTCGCGGTGCACGGCGCCGATGGCGTGGGCGGCCGCGAGCGCGCGGCAGACGGCGATGAAGCACGGGATGGCGAAGCCCGGCGCGACCGGCCCTTCCTTGCTCATCTTGTCGGCCAGCGAGCGGCCGTAGAGCCGCTCCATCACGACGTAGATGGAGCCGTCCGCCATCTGATCGAGGTCCATGACGCGCGCGATGTTGGCCTGATCGAGGCGGACCTGGATGTGCGCCTCGCGCCGCAGCCGGGCGATCTCGCTGCCGTCCAGCGCCGCGGCGCCGCGCAGGACCTTGATCGCCACCTCGTGGCCGAGCGAGGTGTGCTCGGCCGCGTAGACCACGCCGATGCCGCCCGAGCCGATCTTGCGGCCGATGCGGTACTTGCCGCCGAGCACGGTGTTGGTGAGCTCGCCAGGCGCCGGCGCCTGCGCCTGACCCTCGCCGCGGAGCTGAAGGCCGCGCTCGAGCGCGGCGATGCGGTGCCGCTCGAAGATACGCGCCCTGGCGTCGCGCCTGTTGCGCTGCCAGAGGTAGCCCGCGCCGCCGCCGAGCACGGCGCCGAGCAGCGCCGCGAGCGCGCCCGCGCCGATGCCCCCCGCGAGACCGATCGCCGCCGCGCACACCAAGGCCGCCGCGGCCGCCCCCGCCGCCGCGAACAGCCACTCGGGCTCCTTGGCCCAGCGGACCTCGTAGACGCACGACGCTTCGCCGTCGGCGATGCATGCAGAATGCACGATGCTCGCCTCGGGCAAGCCCCAGAAGGCGGGCAAGGTCGCGAGCACGCCCCTGCGCGCCGCGCACAGCGCGCGCTCGCCGCTCTTCGCGTCCGAGTCGTGGTCGTCCTCGCGCAGCCTGTAGGTCATCACAGCCGAGCTCGAAGGGGCCTCCGCCTCGCTGAGCTCCCAGGTGCCGATGCGGGTCGACTCCGACGCGTTCGCCGCGATGTAGCGGTAGGCGTCGAGAGGGCCCTTCGCGTTGCGGAGCATGCGCACGAGCGTGCCCAACGCCTCGGGGTGCAGCGCCCACTTGCCGGGGTGCGCGAGCGCAGACTCCCCGCCGAGCTCGTGCTCGAAGACGCGCAGCGCGCGCCGCGCGCGGCTGGCGCTGAGCCACGCGGTCTCGGCCTCGAGCGACTGCGGGTCGACGCCGGCGTGCAGCAGCGCCATCGCCGCGCCGCGCTCCCCCTTCTCGCCGCGCAGCCGGAGCAAGTACGGTTTGAGCAACGAGGCACGGATCTCCTCCTTGCCTCCTACGCCCCCCGGCGGAATGCTCGCCGACAACGGCACGACCCCAAAGCGTATGCGGCCATTCGGGACAAGTCCACCGGCGGGCCATTGGCTCCGGGGTGGGACTCAGGTCTTCATCAGCGCCCGATAGGCGTCTACCGCGCTCGCGCGGCGCTCAGCGATGAGGCGCAGCGCCGCAGCCTTGGTGCCGTCGTCGAGGCTGCGCGCACGCCGCACGGTGCTCGCCGCGACGTCGAGGTCGTGCAACGTGCCGAGCACCTTCTGGAACTCGGCGGCGGGCTTGGCGAGGGCGGCCACGTCGGCGGGCAGCCCGGGCTCCAGCAGCTCCGCCGTGTAGCGAAGGCGCTTGAATGCGATGCGCAGTTGGTGCAACGCGGCGACGTCGTCCGTCGGCGCGTCGCGGAGCTCGTCCACGTCCCGCACGGCCCGCGCCGCCGCGCGCCGGGCGAACGCCGAAAGCGGCGCGCGGCGCTTGGGCGGCACGGGCAGCTCGAGGATCGCGCGGAGCAAGCGAATCGGCCTGCGCAGCCCGCCGGCGCGCAGCCGCTGCTCGACGAGTCTGCGCAGCGCGTCCTCTCGCGTGGCGCGGAGCTGCATCCATTCCCTCCACCCCCAGGCCTCGATGCCCAGCTCCGTCAGCGTCTCGCGCAGGACCTCCTCGTCACGGAGCGCCCCGCTCGCCCGGTGCACGCGCGTCATCGCGGTGCGCACCGCGTCGACGTGAAACCGCCCGAAGACCGGCCGCGCGAGCTTGAGGACGACGCGCAGGCGGCGCAGCGCGACGCGCATGTCGTGGATGGCCTCGTCGTCCGCGCGTCCGAGCACGCGCGGAAAGGTCGCCTCGAGCCGCGCGAGCAGCGCGCGGAGCTGCTGCGCCAGAAAGACGTGGGTGGTCGGCAGCCGCCGCGTCACCGCCCCGCTCCGGCGTCGCCCACGACCCTCGCAGTGCCAGCCGCGGAGCTGACGACCGTGACGATGGTCACGGGCTTGATGCCGGTCGCACGCTGGAAGGCGCGCCTGACCGCGAGGCGGACCGCTTCGGCCGCGTCGGCGTTGGCGGTGGGGTCGGAGAGCGCGGCGAGAGCCTCGCGCTTGGCGGCGGCGAGGATGGGCCCGGAGGCCGCCTCGTCCAGCACGCCGCGCGACGAGACCAGCACCTCGTCGCCCTCGGCGCGCCGGACGAGCGTCACCGCGACGACGCCCTCCGCCGCGAGGATGATGCGCTCGCGAAGCTGCACGGGCGACAGCGGGCGCCCCTCCACGCAGTGCACGCGGCCGGTCGGCACGCGCCCCGTCTTGGTCAGCACGCCGTCCTCGAGCGTGACCACGTCGCCGTTCTCGGCGATGCACACGTTCGGGACGCCGACCTCGCCCGCGAGCTCCGCGTGGCGCATGAGGTGGTGGAGCGTGCCGTGGACCGGCACGAACGCGCGCGGCCGGACGAGCTCGAGCATGCGCTTCTGCTCGACGCGGTGGGCGTGCCCGCTGACGTGCACTCCGCGATCGTGGATCCAGGTGCGGAGGTGCACCCCGCGCCGCAGGACGTCGGCCAGCACCGAGAAGACCAGCACGTCGTTGCCCGGGATCGTGCGCGCCGAGAGCACCACCGTGTCACCCGCCGCGAGATCGAAGCTCGGGTGCTCGCCGCGCGCCAGGCGCGAGAACGCTCCGCGCGCCTCGCCCTGCGTGCCGCTCGCGATGGCGAGCACCTGGTTGCGCGGCAGCTCCTTGGCCCGCTCGGACGGCCAGACGAGGTCGCTCGGCCAGTCGAGGTAGCCCGTCTCGCGAGCGACGCGCGCGTGGGTCTCGACGCTGCGGCCGAGCAGGACGATGCGACGCTTCGTGTGCCGGGCGATCTCGCCGAGCATGCGCAGCCGGTGGACGTTCGAGGCGAACATCGCGACCACCACGGCGCCCTCGGCCTTGGCCGCGATGCGGTGGATCGAGTCTCCCACGCCGCGCTCGCTGCCCGTCTCGCCGCTCGCGTCGATGTTCGTCGAGTCCGAGAAGAGCAGCGCGACGCCCTCGGCGCCGAGCTCGTCGATGCGGTCGACGTCGAAGCGCTCGCCGTCGGGGGGGCTCGCGTCGAACTTGAAGTCGCCCGTGTGGATCACCGTGCCGGCGTCGGTCTTGATCGCGAGCGCCGTCGCGTCGGCGATCGAGTGCGTCACGCGGATGGGCTCGATCCAGAACGAGCCCACGCGGTAGAGGCCCCGCACGGTCGCCTCGTGGAGCCTGGCCTTGCCGATCGCCACGTTGCCGGCCTCTTCGTGCTCGGCGAGCCGCTCCCGGATGAGGCCCATGGCATAGCGGGGCGCCCAGACGGGCACGTCGAACCTCGAGAGCAGGTACGGCAAGGCGCCGATGTGGTCCTCGTGGCCGTGCGTCACGAAGACGCCCGCGATGCGGTCACGGTAGGGCTCGAGGGCCGAAAAATCCGGGTGGATCACGTCCACGCCCAGGCCGCGGCCGTCGAAGGTCACCCCGCAGTCCACGAGGAGCAGCTCGCCGCGCTGCTCGAGCGCGAGGCAGTTCATTCCGACCTCGCCGAGACCCCCGAGCGCGAAGGCAGACAGCTTCCCCATGAGCCGCTCGGTCTAGCACGGAAAGCGTGCTAATAGGCGTGAGCTCGGATGGACGGGCAGCGCTTGCTCATCGTGACCGGCAAGGGGGGCGTCGGGAAGACCACGGTCGCTGCCGCCTACGCGACGGCGCTCGCCGCGCGGGGGAAGCGCGTGCTCGTCGCCATGTGCAACGCCAAGGAGCGCCTGAGCGTGATGCTCGGTAGCGACCTCATCTCGACGGAGGTCAGCCGCGTCCTGCCGAACGTGTGGGCGGTCAACATGACGCCCGAGAGCGCGCTCGAGGAGTACGGCATGCTCGCGCTCCGGTCGAAGGCGCTCTACCAGCTGCTCTTCGACAACAAGTACGTCCGCGTGTTCTTCCGAGCCGTGCCCGGCATCCAGGAGTGGTCGATGCTCGGCAAGGCCTGGTGGCACACCACCGAGAAGGCCGAGGACGGCTCGCTCAAGTACGACGTGGTCATCCTCGACGCGCCGGCGACCGGGCACGGCCTCGACATGTTGCGCGTCCCCAAGGTCATCGTCGACGTGGTGCCGCCGGGCCTCTTGCGCCGGGACGCCGAGCGCGCGTGGAACATGTTCCGAGACCCCGAGGCCTGCGGCGTCGTCCTCGTGACCATCCCGGAGGAGATGCCCACCACCGAGACGATCGAGCTGGCCGGGGCGCTGCAGGGCGAGCTCGGCATGAGCATCGCGCGGGTGGTGGTCAACGCCGTGCTGCCGCCGCTCTTCTCCCGCGACGAGCGTGAAGTCCTCGAGCCGGTCGACCTCGAGCCCGTCGACGCAGGTCGCTCGGCGCTGCTCGCAGCGAGCCGTCGCGCCGTCCGCGAGCGCGTCCAGGCCGAGAGCCTCGCGCGCCTGGCGCGCGCCATCCCGGTCACGCCGGCCTACTTCCCGCTCCTCTTCGAGGACGCCGCGACGCCCTTCGCCATCCGAGAGCTCGCGAAGCGGCTGTAGTCGGCGAAAACGGAAGGGTCGGACATCGTGTATTGTGCACACGAATTTTGAGTTGCGCCCCGTCGCCGGCGCGGCGACCCTTGCTCGCGCATGCCGTTCACCTACGAGTATCCCCGCCCCGCGGTGACGGTCGACGTCGTGCTCTTCACGATCCGCGCGGGCGAGCTCGCCGTGCTGATGATCCGGCGAGGCCAGGCGCCGTTCAAGGGGAGCTGGGCGCTGCCGGGCGGCTTCGTCGAGCCGAACGAGTCGCTCGAGCGCGCGGCCGCGCGCGAGCTGCACGAGGAGACGAGCCTCGTGCAGACGACGCTCGAGCAGCTGGGCGCGTTCGGAGATCCGGGCCGGGACCCGCGCGGGCACACGGTGAGCGTCGCGTTCTACGCGTTCCTCGTCGCGCCGGTCCGTCCGGTCGCAGCCGACGACGCCGACGACGCGCAGTGGGTGCTGCTCTCGAGCCTGCAGGGCAAGGGCCGCGGCGCGCCGCGCGTCGCCGTCGATCACGCGCGCATCATCGCGATGGCGCGCGAGCGGTTGAAGGAGCACCTGCTCGACCCCGTGCGGCGCGGGCACCTCGAGCTCGTCCCGCCGCGCTTCACGCTCAGCGAGCTGCAACACGTCTACGAGGCGCTGCTCGGCCGTCAGCTCGACAAGCGCAACTTCCGGGCGAAGCTGTTGCAGCAAGGTCTGGTCGAGCCCGTGGCGTCGGCCCAGCGCACCGGCCGCCATCGGCCCGCGCAACTCTATCGCTGGCGCGAGGACGACGCGCGCACCGCCGCAGGCCGCGAGGCCCGCGTCGATCTGCCGCCCGAGTCCGCTCGCCGTTCGCCGGTCAAGACGAAGCCCATGCCGCGCGCGCGCGCGGCGAGCTCCAAACGAGTACGATGAGGACGCGTCCATGCCCCCTGCACCCGCTCCCGCACTGACCGTCAACCCTCTCTCTCTCGGCCTCGACGCGTTCCACGCCGTCACGGCGTCGTTCTACTCGGGCATCGCGACTGCGCGCACCACGTTCGAGTGCGTCATCGAGCCGACGCCGGGCGCCGCCGACAGCGGCTTTCGCGTCCTCGCCGGCATCGAGCCCCTCCTCGACGCGCTCGAGCGTTTCCGGATCAAGAGCGACGAGGTCGGCTACCTCCGCGAGATCGGCGCCATCGACGGCGATGTCGCCCGCAAGCTCGACGGCGCGCGCTTCACGTGCGACGTGGACGCCGTGCCGGAGGGCTCGGTCGTCTTCCCCGGCCAGCCCGTCCTCGCCATCGAGGGCCCGTTCTGGCAGGCCCAGCTCATGGAGGCCTGGGTCCTGAGCTCGATCGACGCCGCCACGCAGGTCGCGTCGCACATGGCCCGTTGCGTGCTCGCCGCCGAGGGCGCCGAGATCGTCGAGGCGGGAGCCACTCTCCTCGGCCGCCTCGGCGGCAACGCCCTGCACGCGCGCGCCGCCTTCGTGGGCGGTGCTGGCGCCAGCACCCACGCGCTCGCCGGCCGGCGCTACGGCGTGCCGATCCGCGCGCTGCAGCCGGTCTCCTTCGTCCTCGGCAGCAAGGGCGAACAGGAGGCGTTCGAGGCGTGGCTGCGATCAGTGCCCGAGCAGCCCATCGTCCGCATCGACGTGCGCGACACGATCGGCGCCATCGAGCGGGTCGTCGCCGCGGCGCGCGCGAAGGCCACCGCCTCGTGGAGCGACGCGCCGATCGCCATCGAGATGAACGCGACCGACGTGCTCGACGCGTGGCCCATCGCCTACGAGCGCTTCGCCAAGGCCGGCTTGAAGGAGCCCGTCATCGTGGTCTCCGGCGCCGCGTCGCCCGATCACATCGGCGAGCTCCGCCGCAGCGGCGCCCCGGTCGCCGCGTTCGTCGTCTCGCCCGAGGTCGCCCCCGATCTACGCGCGTCGTACAGCCTCGTCGCGATCGACGACGCCGGTCAGTGGTCGCCCCGGCTGCGCGTCAGCACCGCGTCCGGGGCCATCGGCGTGCCCGGTCGAAAGGTCGTGCTCCGCTACTTCGACGCGGACGGCCACCCCGTCGGCGACGTCGCCCATGCCGCCAACGAGCGCCACATGACCGCTCGCGACGCCAAGCTCGCCGATCGCCGCAGCGGCTACACCATGCGCCTGCGCGACGCCGTCTCGAGCGCGCCCCTGCTCCGCAAGGTCATGGGGGCCGGCAAGCGCGTCGCCTCCACCGAGCCCGCGCGCGAGCTGCGCGATCGCTCGCTTCGCGCGGTGCAGTCGCTGCTCCCGAAGCACCGCCGGCTGCACGCCCCCGCGCACTACCCGAGCGGCCTCACGACGACGCTCGCCGCCTTGCGCGACGAGCTCTCGCTGCCCGCGAAGTGACCGCGCGCCGCCGGCTTCTCGCCGTGCGTGCAGATCCGCATGGGCAGCGCCCCCTTCGGCCGCAGCGTGATGAGCGGGTCGAGCTCGAGCACGTGTCCGGGCAGTAGCTCGAGGCGGAAGCTCCGCACGATCATCGCGAGCACGACGGTGGCCTCCGTCATCGCGAAGACGTTGCCGATGCAAGTGCGCGGCCCGCCGCCGAAGGGCAGGTACGCGTACTTGTGCCGCGCCTCCTTCGCCTCGGGCGAGAAGCGCAGCGGGTCGAAGCCCTCCGGGTTCTCCCAGAGCGCGGGGCTGCGGTGGAGCACGAACGGGCTGATGCCGACCACCGTGTCCTTCGGGATGCCGTAGCCCGCGATGACGTCGTCCTCTTGCGCCTGCCGCTCGAACATCCACGCGGGCGGGTAGAGCCTCAGCGTCTCCTCGACGACCATCGCCGTCGTCGTCAGCCTGCGCACGTCCTCGAAGCGCGGCGCGCGGTCGCCGAGCACGTCGTCGGCCTCCTTGCGCACCGCGCGCAGCCAGTCGGGGTGCTTCGACAGCAGGTAAAGCGCGAACGAGAGGGCGTTCGCCGTGGTCTCGTGCCCGGCCGCCACCATCGTGATGAGCTCGTCGCGCAGGTGCTGGTCGGTCATGCGCTCGCCGGTCTCCTCGTCG
>DATIQP010000042.1:0-3020 GCA_035470765.1 Polyangiaceae bacterium
CTCCGAGCTCTTCTTCTCGGAGCTCTCCTCGGAGTCCTTCTCGGCCTCGGCCTTTTTCTCTTTTTTCTCAGCGCTGGAGCGTTCGGCCATGGGGGTCGGGGAGCCTGCTTACCAACTTCCAGGCCGTATCACCAGCGGCCCTTGTCGCGGGCAAGTCTTCCCCACCCACAACGAGCCGGGGGCCGGAAACGTACTCTGGCTCAGGGCGCCGTCGTCACCGCGACCACGTCGATCACCAGCGTGACCGGGGGCATGGCGGGCCCGCCTCCGCAGTACGAGCTCGCGCCCTGGTCGAACGGCGTGAACGCGAAGCCTACCTCGCTCGCGCTGGCCGGCAGCGCCTCGGAGACGGTGGTCCAGTCGGTGGCGTAGGGGTAGGTCACGTCGGTCACGGCCGAGAGCTTGGGGGACAATGGGCTCGGCGCCGCCTGAGGCGCGGCGCCCGGCGTCGCCAGCGAGAAGCCAAACGGGGACATGAGGTAGGGCTGCCCGTACTGAGAGGCCGCGCGCACGCGGTACTTCATCGTGAGGGTGCCGTGGCCGGCGGCGCTCAGCCGTCCTGCGATGCCGGCCGTCGCCTGCCCCTGGCACGGCCCGGTCACGGGCCCGATCTCGAGGCAAGAGACGCCGTCGGCGCCGCAGGCCGTCGCGCCCGACACCACCGCGACGGGGCCCCACTGGGCCGGCAGTGTGGTCGCGTCGAAGGCCGCCGCGAGCGGGACGTCCAGGAAGGAGGCCGGTGTCTGGAGGCTCGACGACGCGTTGCCGGTGGGATCGGCGATGCCCGCCGCCACGTTCAGCGACTGCGCCCCCTGAGCGACCCACTCGGTGCGGTAGCCGACGAGGCGCGTGGCTCCGATCCAGTCGGGTTGGTTCGGCTGGATCGACCACGCGACGGAGAAGGGCCCGGACGCGCCGAGGAGCGACGCGCTGCCCTGCAGCTGCGCGCCGTCGACCGGCTCCGAGGCGCTCACGTAGATCGGATCCCAGGGCAGCGGCTTGCCGGACAGCGACGGGGTGTACTGCACCGCCGTGATCTGAGGCGCTCGCGTGTCGGGGCCGATCGTCCCGGCCGCGCTGATGTCCATCTGCCAGCCGACGTCGCCTTCGCTGACGAACTCGTTGCCGGTCGCCGCCACCGCCCCGGCCGGCCTGCCGTCCGCGCCCACCCTGAACGACAGGACCGAGAGCGCGTCGCTCACGCTCTGGTAGCCGTTGGTCGAGCCGCCGCTGAACGTGGCGCCGTCCTGGGTGGTGAGGGTGATCGAGCCGTCGCTCGTGGCCGTCACCGTCGCGGCGACAGGGTTGGCGGAGTCCACGGTGATGGCCGCCTGGTAGGCCCCGGCGACCTTCTTGATGTCGACGCGCGCGTGTCCGTTGGTGGCGGGGTGGTAGGTGTTCGGCGGCGAAGGCTGCTGCTGCATCTGCGACGGCGTGACATCCACGGTCTGCACCGACAGGTCGTAGGAGCCTTCGAGCTGGAACGACGTGGGGTCGACGGGCGAGATGGCCCCTCCGCACGCGACGACGAGCGACAGCAGACCGACGGTGGCGACAGTTCTCATGGCACGCCCTATTGCACGGCTAGTGCCAGAGAGCGCCATGGCGGATAATGCCATGGATTTCAAAGAGAATCGTTTAGTGCGTTGGTCCCGTGGTGTGACAACGTGTGCCGCGCGCGGGCGGCGCCGCCAGATTCACTGCCGCACGCTCGAGCCGCAGGCGAGAGTTCGGAGCGAAACGTTGATGCGCTACTTGCCCGTGAACGCGGCCTGGCGCTTCGCCAGGAAAGCGCTCATCCCCTCGCGCTGGTCCGCGGTGGTGAACAGCTTGGCGAAGGCGTGGCCCTCGAGCTCGTTGGCCTCGGGCAGCGGCATGTCGACGCCCTTCAAGATGACACGCTTGCACTCGGCGACGGCGAGCGGCCCCATCGACGCGATCGTCTTGGCCGTCTCCGTCGCCTTCGCCATGAGCTCGCCCGGCGCGACGACCGCGTTGACGAGGCCGATGCGGAGCGCCTCCGCGGCGCCGACGATCGCGCCCGTGTAACAGAGCTCGCGCGCCAGGCCGACGCCGACCCGCCGGGCGAGGCGTTGCGTGCCGCCGAACCCCGGCGTGACCCCGAGCTTGACCTCGGGCTGGCCGAACTTGGCCTTCTCGCTGGCGTAGAGGAAGTCGCAGGCGAGCGCGATCTCGCAGCCTCCGCCGAGGGCGAAGCCGTTGACGGCGCCGATGACGGGGAAGTGGGCGTGCTCGATGCGCGAGCAGACCGCGTTGCCGCGGTCGGAGAAGGCCTTGGCCTCCGCCGGGGTCATTTGCGCCATCGCCGCGATGTCGGCTCCGGCGGCGAAGGCCTTGTCGCCGGCGCCCGTGAGGATCGCCGCGCGGACGGACGCATCGCGCCCGAGCTCGTCGAGGGCGTGCAAGAGCGCCTCGAGCAGCTCCGCGTCGAGGGCGTTGAGCTTGTCGGGGCGGTTGAGGGTCAGGCTGACGAGGGAACCCTGGCGGGTGACGAGGAGGCTCTCGGACATGGTGGCACCGACTTATCGCACATCCGTCGCGGAGTCAGGTCCGCAAGACGGTCGCAGCTCCATGACAGGATTGTCACACCCCAAAGACAAACTCGATGCGGGAAAGCAGCGAAATCTTGCATTGGCGCGCGACTTGTAAAAGATTGTCTCTAGTGCCTACCGGTCGACTCCTGCGCCTGTGCATCGCCGTCTGGCTGTTCGCCTTCCTGGCGGGCGCGTCGTACGCCGTAGGGCCGAGCCCCGAGGGGCCGAAGGTCGCTCAGCGCTCGTCGCGCTGAGGCGTGCGGACGGTCACTCGTACGAGTAGAAGCCCCGCTTCGTCTTCTTGCCCAGCCAGCCCGCGGCGACGAGGTTGCGCAGCAGCGTGGGCGCTCGGTACTTGCTGTCGCCGAAGTCGCGGTGCAGCACCTCCGAGATGAAGAGCACCGTGTCGAGGCCGATGAGATCGGCGAGGCGCAGCGGGCCCATCGGGTGGTTGAGGCCGAGCTG
>DATIQP010000043.1:0-2455 GCA_035470765.1 Polyangiaceae bacterium
GCCCTCGTCGTTCATCAGCGCGCCGACCGCGACGAACGAGACGACCTGCTCGGAGTTCTGCATGTAGGCCATGAGCGCGCCGGAGATGCCGCCGTCGGCGCTCGCCTGGACCATGCCCTGCTGGATCTGCCCGTTGTGGAGGGTCCGCATCATCTGGAGCACCGAGCGCTCGCCGAGCGTGACCTCGGACCCCTCGCGGGCCTGGACCAGGCCGCGCGTCGTGCCGTCGGGGAACGAGTCGGCGACGATGCGCGTCTTGGGGTCGTCGCCCTGGAGGATGCCCTGCACGCGCAGGTCGGGCGCCATCGTCTCGCGCACGAGCACCGCGCCCGTCAGCATCTCGGCGAGCAGGTGCGCGCGCGGCCCGTTGGCGTGTTGCGCCTGCACCACGCCCTGAGCGGTCTCGGTCGTTCGCACGGCGATGACACGGAAGGCCCCGTCCTCCGTGATCGCGCGCACCACGTGATCCGACATCGTGTTCATCTTAGCTCGCCCAAGGGACTTTGCCCGTGGTTAGCATGGGGCCATGAGCGACCGGAAGTTCCCCGTCCACAAGACGGAAGAGGAGTGGAAGAAGGAGCTCAGCCCCACCCGTTACGCGGTGCTGCGCGAGAAGGGCACCGAGCGCGCCTTCACGGGCGAGCTCTGGGACCACCACGGGAAGGGGCGTTACCGCTGCGCCGGCTGTGGAGCCGAGCTGTTCGAGTCCGAGACGAAGTTCGACTCCGGGTGCGGATGGCCGAGCTTTTTCCAGCCCAAGGAAGAGCGTGCTGGCGAGGTCGTCGTCGAGGAGACCGACACGAGCTTCGGCATGCGGCGCACCGAGGTGATGTGCGCCAGGTGCGGCGGGCACCTCGGGCACGTCTTCGATGACGGTCCCAAGCCGACCGGGCTCCGCTACTGCATCAACTCGGCGAGCCTGAAGTTCGAGCCCGAAGGCGAAAACGACCCAAAGAAAAACAAGCCGTAGCAAAAAAAGGTGTAGATCCTGTCTTCCCTCGCATGAGCAAGCACTCGGCTTCGCCGCTCGTCGGCGTCATCATGGGAAGTCAGAGCGACTGGGAGCACCTGCGCCACGCGTGCGACGTGCTCGCGGAGCTCGACGTGCCGCACGAGGCTCGCGTCGTCTCGGCCCACCGCACTCCGGACGAGATGTTCGCCTACGCGGAGGGCGCGGAGGGGCGTGGCCTGCTCGTCATCATCGCGGGCGCGGGCGGCGCGGCGCACCTGCCGGGCATGGTCGCCGCCAAGACGGTGCTGCCGGTGCTCGGCGTACCCATCCCCGCGACGCAGCTCGTCGGCGTCGACGCGCTGTTGTCCATCGCTCAGATGCCGAAAGGAATCCCCGTCGGCACGCTGGCGATCGGCAAGCCCGGCGCGGCCAACGCCGGCCTGCTCGCCGCGGCGATCGTGGCCACGGCGCACCCCGAGCTCCGCGCGCGGCTGAAGGCGTGGCGCGAGGCGCGCAAGCGCGAGGTCCTCGCCCAGACGCTCCCGCCGTCGGAGGAGCCGAAGGCCAAGCGATGACCACCAAGCGGAGCACGAAGCCGCGCCCGATTCTCCCCGGCTCGACGATCGGCATCCTCGGCGGCGGGCAGCTCGGGCGCATGATGGCCATGGCCGCGCGCACGCTCGGCTACCACGTGCGCGCGCTCGATCCGGACCCGTCGTGCGCGTCGCGCTTCGTCGTCGACAAGCTGGTGACGGCATCGTTCGAGGACGCCGCGGCGGCGGGCGAGCTCGCGCGCGGGTGCGACGTCGTCACGCTCGAGATCGAGAAGGTCTCGCTCGAGAGCATGCGCGCCGCGTCCCGCTGGGCGCCGATGCGGCCGGACGCGAGCGTCCTCGAGGTCGTGCAGGACCGCGCCCGCCAGAAGCAGTGGCTCTCGCGGCACGGCTTTCCAGTCGGCGAGTTCGCGGTCGCGCGCTCGGCCAACCAGCTCGCCGGCGCCGCGCTCCGGATGCGCGCGCCGTGCTTCATCAAGTCGAGCCGCGGCGGCTACGACGGCCGCGGACAGGTCTTCCTCACCGCGCCGGAGATGGCGAAGGGCGCCTGGACCGAGCTCGGCGGTGTGCCGTGCGTGGTCGAGCGTGCGCTCTCGATCGACAGCGAGGTGTCGATTCTCGTGGCGCGCTCGCCGAGCGGGGAGACCGCCGTCTACCCGCCGTCGCTCAACCACCACGAGCAGCGCATCCTCGAGTACTCCGTGCTGCCGGCGCCCATCGCGCCGCGCATCGTCAAGCGCGCGAGCGAGATCGCCCGCGAGATCGCGGCCTCCCTGCGAGTCATCGGGCTGCTGGTGGTCGAGTTCTTCATCACGACCGACGGCAAGCTGCTCGTCAACGAGCTCGCGCCGCGCCCGCACAACACGTTCCACGGCACCGAGGTCGGCTGCCTGACCAGCCAGTTCGAGCAGGCCGTGCGCGCGGTGTGCGACCTGCCCCTCGGCTCGAC
>DATIQP010000044.1:0-11973 GCA_035470765.1 Polyangiaceae bacterium
CCCATCGGTGCGCCACCCATCGGCGGACCACCCATCGGCGGACCACCCATCGGCGGACCACCCATCGGCGGACCGCCCATCGGCGGACCACCCATCGGCGGACCACCCATCGGCGCGCCAGGCGGCGGCGCCGATCCCATCCCTCCTCCATCTCCAGGTCCAAAGCCGCCGCCAGGTGGCGGACCGCCGAACGCGCCAGGCGGACCTCCATACGGACCCGGCGCGGGCGCGGGCGGCGGCGCGCCCATGTCCGGCGGCGGAAAGTTCGGCTGCGCGGGAGGCGCCGCCGCTGCGGGCGAAGCTTGCCCGAGCGCGGCAAAGTCATTCTCCGACGCCACCATCGTGCCGCCCAGAGGGTTGACGCCCGGGGCGGGCGACGGGGCGGGCGCGGGCGCGCCAGGCATCCGCGCGGAGCCTGGCATCGGCGGCGCGACGCCGACCATCGTCCCCTTCAACTTACTCGGAGGACCACCCGGTCGCGGCGGCAGCGGCGCGCCCGCCTGCGGAGCGGCGGGAGCAGGCGGAGCCCCAGGAGCGGGCGGAGCGCCCTGCTGCTGCTGATTCATCATCAGCATCGTGCCCTTGAACTTCGGAGCGGCTGCGCCCTTCAAGTTGAAGCTGCACTTCGAGCACGTGAGCGCCGTGTCGGGGTTTTGCGTGCCACAGTTCGGACAGAACACCTAGTCACCTCCGTGCGAGCTCGCGCACATCTTTCTTGGCGACGAGCTTCGCGGTGCGCACCACGGCGATGCTACCGACGTGGCAAACGCGGCACGGAGCATACTGCCCAAGATCGCGGACACTCAAGGCCAAAGCGCGGGAACTTTGCCTTGACGAATGTGCGGCAGTGCCACTAGCGTCCGCCACGCATTTTCAGGGCTTTCCTCTCGTTTTGCGCGCCCGCCGAGGAGGCGGCGACACCACACGATGGCCTTCGTCCTGTCCCCCGACCGCGAGCAGAAGCTCGCCGAGCTGCTCACCCGCTACCCGACCCGCATGGCGGCGACGATTCCCCTTTTGCACCTCTGTCAGGAGCAAAACGGATGGATCAGCGAAGACGTCGTGCAATTCGTCGCGTCCCGCCTCGACGTCCCGCCGTCCCACGTGCAGGGCGTCGTCACCTTCTACACGCTGTTCCACCAGGCGCCGGCCGGCAAGCACCACGTCTGGGTGTGCCGCACGCTGCCGTGCGCGCTGCGCGGGAGCGAGGGCATCCTCCACCACTGCGAGAAGAAGCTCGGCATCCACGCCGGCGAGACGACGAAAGACGGCGCCGTCACGCTGCACACGGCCGAGTGCCTGGCGAGCTGCGGCACCGCGCCGATGATGCAGGTGGACAAGCAGTACTTCGAGAACCTCACGCCGGAGAAGGTGGACGAGATCCTCGACAAGCTTCGCCCGGCCGAAGGCGGGAAGGACTGACGCCATGCTCAAGGCGACCGACCACCTCACGAAGGTCTACAGCAAGGGCTTCTCCATCGACGTCTACGAGCGCGAGGCGTTCGGCTACCAGACGGCGCGCAAGGTCCTGACGACGATGACGCGCGAGCAAGTCGTCGACGAGGCGAAGAAGGCGAACATCCGCGGGCGTGGCGGCGCCGGCTTCCCGATGGGCGTGAAGTGGAGCTTCATGCCGAAGACGGTCAACCCGCAGAAGCCCCACTACCTCGTCATCAACGCGGACGAGGGCGAGCCGGGTACGCACAAGGACCGCACGCTGATGGAGCTCAACCCGCACGCGTGCGTCGAGGGTTGCATCATCGGCTGCTACGGCATCGGCGCGCACGTCGCCTACATCTACGTGCGCGACGAGCTGCACCTGTCGAAGGCGCGCCTCGAGGGCGCAATCGCCGAGGCCAAGAAGAAGGGCTACCTCGGCAAGACACCGTTCGGCAAAGACTACCCCGTCGAGGTGTACGTCCACACGGGCGCCGGCGCGTACATCTGCGGCGAGGAGACGGCGCTGCTCCAGTCGCTCGAGGGCAAGCGCGGCGAGCCGCGACTCAAGCCGCCCTTCCCGGCGCAGGCCGGCGCGTTCGGCATGCCCACGACCGTCAACAACCTCGAGACGATCGCGGCCGTACCGACCGCGTTCCGCATCGGCTGCGACGAGTTCAGCAAGCTGAGCGCGCTGCACGGCATGAAGGACGGCGGCGTGCGGCTGTACGGCCTGAACGGCCACGTCAAGAAGCCAGGCGTCCACGAGCTCGCCTGCGGTCCCACGCTGAACGAGCTCATCTTCGATCTCGGGGGCGGCGTCCTCGGCGACCGCAAGGTGCTTTGCGTCATCCCGGGCGGCAGCTCGACACCCGTGCTTCGACCCGAAGAGACGGTCAACGCGCCGGACGAGAAAGATCCGATGCACCCGTGGCACGGCAAGAGCGTCTTCGACGTGCCGCTCGGCGTGGACACGATGCGCAACGTCGGCACGATGCTCGGGACCTGCTGCGTGACGGTGCTCGCCGAGGGGACGTGCCCCGTCCTCGCGATGCGCAACCTGATGCAGTTCTACAAGCACGAGTCGTGCGGGCAGTGCACACCCTGCCGCGAGGGCGCCCCGTGGCTGTTCCGCCTCGTCGACAAGATCCTCGACGGCAAGGCGTCGATGGCGGAGCTCGATTCACTGCACGACGTCGCCAACGGCATCATGGGCAACACCATCTGCGCGTTCGGCGAGGGTACGGCGATGCCGGCGCTCGGCTTCGTCAAGAAGTTCCGCAGCGAGTTCGAGGCGTACGTGCTGGGGAAGAAGAAGCGCAGCGACGCGACGCTGACGCTCCCCGACACCAACGAGACTTGACAGAGAGGCGGAGGGATTCGCTTTGGAAATGACTAGCTTGATCTACTTCTACGTGTGCGCGGCCATCGCGTTGCTCGGCGCGATCGCGACCGTCGTCGCCCGCAACCCAATCCGCGGGGCGATGGGCCTGCTCGCCACCATCCTGGCGATCGCGGGGCTGTTCCTCGCGCTGCACGCGCACTTCCTCGCCGCCATCCAGCTCATCGTGTACGCGGGCGCGATCGTCGTCCTCTTCCTGTTCGTCATCATGCTGCTCGGGCCCAGCGCGACGTCGTCGCGCGATCAGCGCGGACAGCTGACGCGCATCGTCTCGGGCTCGCTCTTCCTGCTCGTCGCCAGCGCGGGCATGTACCTCGTCATCCGGCCCGGCTGGGGGCACGCCGCTCGCCTGACGACCACCGCGCCCGGCTACGGGACGATCGACGCCATCGGGCAGGTCATGTTCACCGAGGACATCGTGCCGTTCGAGCTCTCGAGCGCCCTGCTCATCGTCGCCATCGTCGCGGCGGTGGCCGTGGCGCGCGGGCGGCACTCGTCGGACCAGCCGCGCCTGAGCGCGACGAAGGAGGAAGCATGATCTCCGTCGAGCACTACGTCGTGGTGAGCGCCCTGCTCTTCACCATCGGCGGCATCGGCTTCCTCGTTCGGCGCAACGTCCTGTCCACGCTCTTGAGCCTCGAAGTCATGCTCAACGGCGTGAACCTCGCGCTCGTCGCCTTCAACCGCGCCCAGACGCAGAACCACACGGGCCAGATCTTCGCCTTCTTCGTCATCGCCGCCGAAGCGGCGGAAGTCGCCGTCGGCCTGGCGATCGTCATCAGTCTCTTCCGCCTCAAGCGCACCGTGCGCACGGACGAGGCGGATCTTCTCCGGAACTGAACATGTCGAATTTCTTCGCCAGCTTGTTCCCGCAGGACGACTACGCGCTGCTCGGCGTAATCCTCGTGCTCCCATTGCTCGGCGCCTTCGTGAACGGCCTCTGGGGCGATCGCCTCGGCAAGCCCGCCGTCCGCGTGATGGCCGTCAGCGCCGTCGTCATCAGCTTCGTCGCCGCGGTGGGCGTGCTGTTCGCGCTCGATCACTGGGTCGACGCGTCCGCCCACCAGGAGAACGGCAAGCTCGTACACGATCACGTCCGGCTCTCCTGGACGCTGTGGCAGTGGATGCACACCAACGGCGGGCGCACCGGCGGCTCCGTCCCCATCGACGTGAAGTTCAGCGTCGACGCGCTCAGCGCGGTGATGATGCTCATCATCACCGGCATCGGCTCGCTCATCCACCTGTACGCCACGTCGTACATGGCGCAAGACCGGTCGTTCGCCCGCTTCTTCGCGTACCTGAACCTCTTCATCTTCGCGATGCTCGTCCTCGTGATGGCGGACAACCTCCCCGTGTTGTTCGTCGGCTGGGAGGGCGTGGGGCTCTGCTCCTACCTGCTGATCGGCTTCTGGTACGAGAAGGGCGCGAACGCCACGGCGGGCAAGAAGGCGTTCATCGCCAACCGCATCGGCGACTTCGGCCTGCTCGTGGCCATGTTCCTCCTTGCGCACTACCTCGGCGCGCTCGACTGGCACGGCATCGAGAACAGCGCGGCCTCACTCGTCGAGCCGTCGACGGACGCGATGCGCATCCACCTCTGGCCCATCGGCGGGGGCCGCTACGAAGGCGCGTTCGCGCTGCTGCAGCCCAAGAACCCGCTCACCATCAGCGCCGCGACGGCGGTCGGCCTCGCCCTCCTGCTCGGTTGCACCGGCAAGAGCGCGCAGATCCCGCTCTACACCTGGCTGCCGGACGCCATGGCCGGCCCTACCCCCGTCAGCGCCCTCATCCACGCCGCGACGATGGTGACCGCGGGCGTCTACCTCGTCTGCCGGCTGAACTTCGTCTTCGTCCTGTCGCCCTTCGTCATGGCCATGGTCGCCATCGTCGGCGTGGTGACTGCGTTCTACGCGGCGACGATCGCGCTGGTGCAGTACGACATCAAGAAGGTGCTGGCCTACTCCACCGTGAGCCAGCTCGGCTTCATGTTCCTCGGCGTGGGCGTCGGCGCGTTCACCGCGGGCTTCTTCCACGTCCTGACGCACGCCTTCTTCAAGGCCTGCTTGTTCCTCGGCGCCGGCAGCGTCATCCACGCGATGCACGGCCGCATCCACGACGACGACAAGGCCCAGGACATGCGCAGCATGGGCGGCCTGCGCAAGTACATGCCGTACACGTACTGGACGTTCGTCGTCGCGACGGCGGCCATCATCGGCACGCCGCTGTTGAGCGGCTTCTTCTCCAAGGACGAGATCCTCTTCCGCTCCTACGTCAATCGGCTCTCGAGCCCGATGTACGAGCGGCTCAAGCACGAGGGCGCCCTGCCCTACACGCCGCCCGAGTGGCTCGGCCCGGTGCTCTACTGGACGGCCGTCGCCGCGGCGACGCTCACCGCGTTCTACATGTGCCGCGCGCTCTTCATGACCTTCTACGGCGACTTCCGCGGCTGGACCATCGGCCGCCCGTCGCAGCTCGCCAAGATGGAGAGGGAGAAGGCCGACCACGACGACGAAGGCCACCCCCACCACGAGGACCTCGCCACGCCGGGCCACGCGCCGCACGAGTCGCCCTGGCAGATGACCGTGCCGCTCATCGTGCTCGCCACGGGCGCCGCGTTCGCCGGCATCCTCAACATGGGCCCGCTGCACCTGACGCCGCTCGACCACTGGCTCGAGCCCGTCTTCGAAGCTTCGACCTCCCACGCGGTGAAGATCCGCGAAGGCGGCGAGCACCTGGAGTGGACGCTGATGCTCGGCGGCCTCGGCGCCTTCGCCGCCGGCACGTACGCCGCGTACTACGTCTACATCGCGCGCAAGGGCGCCGACGAAAAGGAGTACGCGCGCCTCAGCACGCGCTTCGTCCAGGCGATGTCGGGCGTGCTCCTCTTGACCATCGCGGTCCTCGCCTGGGTGCTCATCCCGTGGACGCCGGGCGGGTTCGCCCGCTACGTCGTCTGCGGCGGCTTCGCTGCCGGCGGCCTGTACCTCATGGCGACGTACAAGCAGATCGGCCTCGACGGCGTCTACGAGGAGACGGTCGTCTCCCCGACCGACGCCCTCGCCGACACCGCCGCGCAGATCGATCAGTGGGTCGTCGACGGCATCCTCGCCAAGGTGACGGCGTTCGTCGTCTCGGCGTTCGGCACGGTGCTGCGCGCGCTGCAGAACGGCGTCGTGCACCTGTACGCGGCGATGATGGTCGTCGGCATCGCGGTCGTGGGCTGGTTCTTCGTCCTGCCTCACGCCAGCGCGACGGTCGCAGCCAAGGGCTCGGACTTCACGGTCAGCACGGGCGTGTCGGGCGGCTACGAGGACTACACCTACGAGTGGTCCCAGTGCGATCCCGACAAGAAGCAGTGGGAAGACGAGTGGACCGCCGCCTCCAAGGTCGAGGAGGCCGCCAAGCGAGCCGACGAGCAGCGCCGCGTGACCGAACAGATCGCGCAGAAGCATGCTCGTTGCGAGGCGCCCGGCGACAAGTGGTCGCCCATCACCAAGGAGGGCTTCGGCAACGCCTCCGAGGTGACGCTCCACCTCGAGGCCGACGGCGACGCCCTCGCCGAAGAGAGCCGCCCGGTCCGGCTCCGGGCACGCAACGTCTTCTCGTCCGCGCTCGGCGGCTACACCGCGTCGAGCATCGTCTACGTCCCTAGACCGGCCAAGGCGGCGGCGATGGGCACCGAGCTGGGGATCAACCCATGAGCGCGCACTCCGAGAACACCACCCCCACCGAGGCCCAGGCACCGCTCCAGGTCGGCTGGCAGCACATCGCGCTGCTCGTCGTCTGCGGAGGCGTGGCGGCGCTCCTGTCCCGCTACATCGAGCACGCCGTGCCGGTCATGCTGGCGGCGCTCGTCGGCGCCGCCGTGCCGCACCGCTTCGGCAGGAACACGCGCATCGCCATCGCCGTCATCAGCGGCCTCGCCGCGCTGTTCGTCGCGCGGATGTGGGTGGGCGAGGACGTCCCCATCCCCGAGGTGCCGCCGTACGAGCCCCGCACGCTCCTTTCGTGGATCTTGGGGCTCCCGCTCGCCGGCGCCGTGGCCATTCTCTTCTTGCCGCGGCAGGCCCCGCGCCTCCTGCGCGCCGTGACGTTCCTCGTCATGCTCGGGACGCTCGCGGTGAGCCTCCTGCTGCTCCGCGTCCCGATGGGCCGCGACTTCCACTTCAACCAGGACTTCCTCTGGATCCCGAGCCTCGGCATCCACTACCACGTCGCGCTCGACGGCATCTCGCTCTGGCTCGTGCTGCTCACGACGCTGACGGTGCCCATCGCCGCGTACGTGTCGTTCGGCTCGATCAGCACGCGCATGAAGGACTGGTGCTTCTCGCTGCTCCTCCTCGAGGGGGCGCTCATCGGGTCCTTCGTCGCGCTCGACCTCTTCCTCTTCTACGTCTTCTTCGAGCTCAGCCTGGTGCCGATGTACGTGATGATCGGCGTCTGGGGCGGACAGAGCCGCATCAAGGCCGCGCTCAAGTTCTTCATCTACACCATGTTCGGCTCGGTGCTGATGCTCGCCTCGCTGCTGTACCTGGCCCACACCTACAGCAAGCTCGCCGGCCACCCGAGCTTCGACTACTTCGACTTGCAGCGCGTGCTGTTGCCCATCTCGAAGGGCCCGAACGACGTCCTCCCGCACGGGGCGCAGTTCTGGGTGTGGGCAGCCTTCACGCTCGCCTTCCTCATCAAGGTGCCGATGTTCCCGGTCCACACGTGGCTGCCGGACGCACACACCGAGGCGCCGACCGCGGGCAGCATCGTGCTGGCGGCCATCATGCTGAAGCTGGGCACGTACGGCTACCTGCGCTTCTCGATGGGCCTGTTCCCCGAGGCGAGCTCCTACTTCGCGGCCAACCTCGCGGGAGTGGCGGTCCTCGGCGGCATCCTCTACGCCGCGCTCGTCGCCTGGAAGCAGGACGACTTCAAGCGCCTCGTCGCCTACTCGTCGGTGGCGCACCTCGGCTACGTCATGCTCGGGCTGTTCGCCTGCACCGCCGCCTCGATGGAGGGCTCGGTGCTGCAGATGATCAACCACGGCATCTCGACGGGCGCGCTCTTCCTCCTCGTCGGCGTCATCTACGATCGCCGCCACACGCGCATGGTCGCCGAGTTCGGCGGGCTCGCGAAGGTGATGCCGCTCTACGCGGCGCTCTTCGTCATCGCCACGCTCGCGAGCGTCGGCCTGCCCGGCACCAACGGGTTCATCGGCGAGTTCATGGTCATCACCGGCACCTTCGTCTCCACGAAGCTCGGCCACTTCAACGGCATCCAGGCCGTCGGCGCAGCGCTCGGCGTCATCCTCGCCGCGCTCTACATGCTCTCCGTGGTGCAGAAGGTCTTCTTCGGCCCGATCACCAAGGACGAGAACAAGAAGCTGACCGACCTGAGCTCGCGCGAGCTGCTCGCGGTGCTGCCCTTGATCCTCATGATCTTCGTCATCGGCTTCTTCCCGAACATCTTCCTCACGCAGATCCAGGGCGCGACGCAGCGCGTGGAAGCGGACTTCGAGGCCCGCGTCGCCGCGCACCCGCCGCCGCTCTACTACGACGGCGGGCTCAAGCTCCTGCCGCGGCGGCCCGAGGCCACGCCCAACGTCATGCCGGAGCCCAAGCCGGCCGGCGAAGCGACCGAGACCGCGATGGCGGGGGAGAAATGACCATGCAGACGATCCTCGCTCTCGCCCCGTTCTTGATCGTCGGCGTCGGCGCGATGCTCCTCATGCTCGCCGAGGCCTTCTCGCGAGGGAAGCAAGGGCTCGCGCTCGGCGCCACGATGGTGCTGGTCGCCGGCGGGGTCAGCGCCGTGGCGCTCTGGTTCTACGGCGTCGACAACCTGCAGACGACGGGCCTCTCGCCGTGGCTCACCGTCGACCGTTTCTCGCTCTTCTTCGACGGCTTGCTCTGCCTCGGCGGCGCGCTCGCGGCGCTGCTCGCCGGCGGCTACCTGCCGGAGCACAACCTCGACCGCGGCGAGTTCTACTCGCTGATCCTCTTCGCCACGTTCGGCGCGATGATGCTCGCCGGCGCGGGCGACTTGCTGGTGCTGTTCCTCGGCCTCGAGACCATGTCGATCGGCGTGTACGCGATGACGGCTTTCCGCCGGGCCTCGCCGCGCTCGGCCGAGGGCGGGCTCAAGTACTTCTTGCTCGGGTCGTTCGCGGCCGCGCTGCTCCTCTACGGCTTCGCGCTCCTCTACGGCGCCACGGGCCACACTGATCTCGTGGGGATCGGCGCGTCGATCAAGGCGATCTCCGCAGGGACTCCCACGCCCGACATGCCCACGCTCGCGCCGCACGTCGCGGGGCCGATGCTCGTGGTCTCCCTCTTGCTGGTGATCGTCGCGCTCGGGTTCAAGGTCAGCGCCGTGCCGTTCCACATGTGGACGCCCGACGCCTACGAAGGCGCGCCGACGCCGGGCACCACCTACATGGCGATCGTCGTCAAGGCCGGCGCCTTCGCGATGATGCTGCGGGTGCTGCTCGTCGTCTTCGGGGATGCCCACTCGATGTCCTGGTCGAACGGCTGGCCGCCCGTGCTCGCGGGCATCGCCGTCGCGACCATGACCGTGGCCAACCTCATCGCCGGCCGGCAAGAGTCGGTCAAGCGCATGCTCGCGTACTCGAGCATCGCGCACGCGGGCTACCTGCTCGTCGGCGTGGTGGCGATGATGCGGCCCGAGACGCATGCGGGCGGGAGCGTGCTCTTTTACCTCTTGGCCTACGTCGTCTCCACGGCCGGGGCGTTCGGGTCGCTCATCCTCTGCGGACGACACGGCGCGGAGGCGGTCTCGTACGAGGACCTCGCCGGTATCGGGCGCCGCCACCCCGCCGCGGCCCTGTCGTTCTCGCTGTTCTTGCTCTCGCTCGCCGGCGTCCCGGCGACGGCGGGTTTCTTCGGCAAGTACTACATCTTCGCCGCAGCCATCGACGGCGGCTTCTACTGGCTCACCGTCATCGCCTTCCTCAACAGCGTCGTCGGCGCCTACTACTACCTGCGCGTGCTCGTTTACATGTACATGCGCGAGCCGGCGGCCGGCGCTCCGATCGCCACGCCAATGCGCTCGGGCTACGTGGCGACGGCGCTGCTCGTCAGCGCCATCCTGGTGCTCTTCCTCGGCCTCATCCCGGGTCGGTCGCTCGACGTCGCGCTCGCCGCAGCGGCAACTCTGACGAGTTGAAGACGGCTCGGTTCTTGATAGGGAGGCGAGCCATGCGGAGCACACTGGCCACTTTTGCCATCGCCGTTGGCGGTGCTGTGGCGATGCTGGGTCCTCTCGGATGTCACGGAGCGCCTACGTCGAGCGGGGGCGCGACGGCGGCGTCGGATGCGGCAACGTCGTTGGCAGCCGACGCCGCGCACGCGGGGCCGGTGAACGAGCTGCCCATCCCGAAGGACCAGGTCGACTCCACCGTGAACCCCGAGCACCTGCCGGCCTACCATGGGCCGACGGGCGTCGTGGAAGGCAGGCTGTGGGTGACCGGTGACGCGGCGCCGCCGTTGATGGGCAAGAACTTCGACAAGTGCCCGGCGGCAGCGGAGGTCTACTCGAAGACGTTCCGCGAAGGACCCGCGGACGCGCAAGGGAGGCGCCCGCTCGCGGACGCCATCGTCGGCGTGACGGGGTACAGTGGGTTCTACATTCCCGAGCAGAAGCCGAGCAAGCTCCTCACCATCGCCAACTGCGCGTACAGCGCGCGTACGGTCGACATGACCTTCGGGCAGGCGCTCGAGGTGAAGAACGACAACGCAGGGCCGATGTTCGCGCCGACGTTCGAGAACCAGGCCGACCCCGCGCTGATGGTCGCGACGCCCAACGGCGATCCGGT
The DNA here is from genome assembly GCA_035470765.1 of Polyangiaceae bacterium. Taxonomy (GTDB): domain Bacteria; phylum Myxococcota_A; class Polyangia; order Polyangiales; family Polyangiaceae; genus DASXHD01. Next base: position 10,665 of record DATIQP010000044.1, read on the forward strand.
GCGGCTCTACGCGCGGGCGCCGGGCCGATACCGGCTCATCGATCGCGCGGGGCACTCGTGGCTCGAGGCGGACGTCTACGTCCTGTACCAGCCGCTCCACGCGGTGACCGACCTCGCGGGGCACTTCCGCATCGAGGGCGTTCCGGTGGGCAAGCTCAAGATCGGCGTCCAGCACCCCGCGATCGACAAGCAGATCCAGCAGGACATCGAGGTCAAGGACGGCGTCGTGTCCGAGGTGGAGCTGACGCTGCCGAACGTGAAGCCTGCTCCGAGGCCGCCGTCGCGCAACCTCAAGCCGATCATCCCGTAGTCGACGGTCAGCGGACGAGCGCGCGCTCCGCAGGCGTGGCGGCGAGGCCGGCGAAGCGGGCGCGCACGCGTACGCGCTCCGGGCCCAGCGGGAGCGCCTCGAGCAGCGTCGCGTCGAGCAGCGGATCCACGGGCGGCGCGCTGGTGATCGCGGCGCGCGTGAGGGCGTCCACGGTCTGTCCGCGCGCGTGGGTGACGGCGACCAGCGCCGCGAGGACCATCGGGTCGGTGGCGCCGCGGCGCGCGAGGCGGGCGGAGAGGCGGGCGGTCTTTTCGCCTCGCGGATCCACCTGAGCGCGGGCGAGCAGCTCGTGGCGCGCGTCGAGGCCCTGGGGGATGTCGCGCATCGGGGCGCGCTGGCGCCACGCGAGCTCGACGCGACCGGCGGCAGGGAGGGCTTGGTCGTCCACCGCGCCGCGGGCTGCGAGGTCGACGAGGACCGCGAGGACCAGGGGGTCGTCGCTGGCCGCGGCATCGCAGGCTAGGCCGCGGCCAGCGACCGCGTCCCCCGCTTCCCAGAGGGCTCGCCCCAAAAGGGCGCACGCGGCCGCAGGCGCCACGGCGACGCGGCGGCCCGCGCCCTCGGCGACACTCCCCCGCCCCAGCGCCAGCACCACCATCCGCGAGCCCACGTCCTCCGGGTCGGCTCGCAGCGTCGCCTCGGCGACGCTACGGGCCACGTCCGTTCGGCCCGCGAGCGCGGCGCGCGCCGCCACCTCGCCGAGCGACAGCCGCGCCACGACTGCGCGCCGGCGCATCGCTTCCTCGTCCCCGCGCTCCGCCGCCTCGTCGACCGCGAGGCGACCCAGCGCAGCGCGTACGTCTTCCGCGAGCGGCGCGCCGTCGTGGCCGCGGCGCGCTCGCTCGTCGAGCAGCGCGGCGGCGACCCTTCGCGCGCGTGCGATGTGCCCCTCGCCCGCGAGCGCCAGCGCGCCGCGCGCCACGTCGGCGTCGAGCCGCGGCGCACGCCGGGCCATCGAACCGAGCGCCAGCACCCACA